>CADCWJ010000291.1 GCA_902806365.1 uncultured Thermomicrobiales bacterium | reverse complement strand
GATCGCCCGGCCGCCGATCGCGGCGACGGTGTCTTCCAGGAACCCGGCCTCGTTGATCGTGTCGGTGTGGATCGCGACCTGGACATCCATCTCGTCGGCGACCGCGAGGCAGGTGTCGATCGCGGCCGGCGTCGAGCCCCAGTCCTCGTGCAGTTTGAGCCCGCAGGCACCCGCCGCCACCTGCTTCCGCAGTCCCTCGGCACCGCTGCTGTTGCCCTTGCCGAGCAGCCCGATGTTGACCGGAAAGGTGTCCGCCGCCTGCAGCATCCGGTGGATATTCCACGGTCCCGGCGTGCAGGTCGTCGCGTTGGTCCCCGTCGCCGGGCCGGTTCCACCGCCGAGCATGGTGGTGATCCCGCTCGCGATCGCTTCCTCGACCTGCTGCGGGCAGATCATGTGGATATGGGCGTCCACCCCACCGGCGGTCACGATCACCCCCTCGGCGGCGATCACCTCGGTGCCAACCCCGACCACCAAGGCCGGATCGACGCCATCGAGCACGTCCGGGTTGCCGGCCTTGCCGATCCCGACGATCCGGCCGTCGCGCACGCCGATATCGCCCTTGACGACCCCCCAATGGTCGATGATCGTCGCGTTCGTTAGCACCAGGTCGAGGACATCGGTCGCCCGCGCCGATTGGCCCATCCCGTCGCGGATCACCTTGCCGCCACCAAACGTGATCTCATCACCATAGACGGCGTAATCGTGTTCGATCTCGATGATCAGACCGGTATCGCCCAGCCGCACCCGGTCACCGACCGTCGGGCCATAGAGGTCGACGTACTGGCGACGGCTCATCGACAGGCTCATCGCGTCCCCTCCTCGACCGGAGCGTCCGGCGTGTCCATGAAGCCGCGCCCCCTTGCGCCCGTCAGCGCCTCAGCCAGCGCGCTCTCATCGGCCCGCCCGTTCGTCAGCGCGTTGAAGCCGTGCACCTCCCGTGCGCCGCCGAACGGGACGAGTTCGACATCGCGCTGCTCGCCCGGCTCGAACCGCACGGCTGTCCCGGCCGGGATGTTGAGCCGGTGACCGAAGGCCGCCGCCCGGTCGAAGCGGAGCGCGCGGTTGACCTCGAAGAAGTGCATGTGCGAGCCGATCTGGACCGGACGGTCACCGGTCTGGCGGACCGTGACCGTCCGCACGGCGCGCCCGGCGTTGGCGACGATCGGCTCGTCGGCGAGCAGCACCTCGCCCGGGATAACCGCGTCGTCATGGGGAATCGGCTCGTGGACGGTGACGAGCTTGGTGCCGTCGGGAAAGGTCGCCTCGACCTGGACCTCGTCGATCATCGCCGCCACGCCGGGCAGCACGTCGGCGGCGGTCAGGATCTGCTTGCCGAACGCCATCAGGTCGGCGACCGACCGGCCGTCGCGAGCGCCCTCCATGATCTCGGCGGAGAGGATCGCCATCGCCTCGGGATAGTTGAGCTGGAGCCCGCGTGCCTGCCGGGTCCGGGCAAGCTGCGCGGCGACATGGATGAGCAGCTTTTCCTGCTCGCGCTGGCTGAGGTGCATGGTCGGGAGTCTCCTGCTGCCACGGGATCGCGGGTCACTGCTCGCATGATACCGGCAGCGCAGCAGCAAGCGACGCAGCCGGCACCACGATCGGGCACCGGCACCGGAGGGGTTGCGTTGTCAGGGATTCCGTCGGTCCAGATACCGCTCCAGCGTTCCATCCGCCAGATACCCGGCCAGATCGGCCGGCAGGAGGTGAGCCACCCTGTCGATCCGTTCGCGCAACAGCGACAGCGTCCCGCTCACCAGGCGCTCCGCGGCCGCAAGCACCTCATCCGCCGTGGATTCCTGCCCGCTCAACCCCAGGCAGAGCAGCATGTCGTCCCGGTATCCCGCCGGCGCGATCGCGAGATCAAGGGCGGCCCTCAGCGCGGCCGGCCGCGTCGCCGGACGCGCGAGCGCATTGAGTGGAACCAGCAGGGCCGGGCACAGGTTCGCAAGTTCCTGGCAGGCAATGCGGCAGGAAAGCGCGTCTCCGCGCAGATGCGCGTTTAGCGCCTTTCCCAGTTCCTCGATGAAATCCTCGAGCTCGGGATCGGCGGCCGGGTGATCCCGGTGAGCGTGATCGAGCCGCGCTCGCGGCGCGTCGTCCCGCGTCCAGAGCAGCGTTGTCATCTCGCGCGCGGGGAACCCGAAGGCCCAGCTGGCTGGCTCGTTGCCGGCCTGGAGCCACGACCGGATATCGGCAACGGCGACCGAGACATGCACGATCTGCCCGTCCGGACCATCGACGAGCCACGCCAGGTACTCCTCGACGGGCTCCGGCCGATCGACGAGCACATCGAAATCGACATCACTCCACCGCCCGGCGCTGCCAGTGGCGTGACTGCCCTTGAGCAGGACGGCGGCGGTTTCCGGGATCTCCGTTCGCAGTCGTTCGCTCCACGCCTCGATGAAAACCCGATCGATCACGGATTGCCCCTTCCGCGAGTGGGCGAGAGCAGCGTGTAGCCGTACCGGGGACCAACCCGCGCCCAAGTTTCGGGATAGGGACCGGGCGAGGTGTGCAGCGCGTGGAGAAACTCCTCGATCCCGCCCGGTGCGGTGACGATCAGGATCGTCGCTTCGCCGATCGTGTCCCACTCGTGCGGCAGGCCACGCGGGATGAACGCCACGCCGCCGGCACCGATCTCGTGCGTGACGCCTTCCATCCCGACCGTCATCACGCCGTCGAGCACGTAGAAGATCTCGTCGTCGAACGCATGGACGTGCAGCGGCGCGCCGCCGGTGGTCCGCGATTCGATCACCGTCATGCTCCCGCTCGTCGACCGACGCGACGCCTTGAGCGAGGGATCGCCCACGACGACCCCATGCCCCCGCTGCAGCACGTACCCGCGGCGGACCGGGCGTGTGCCGAGGCCCAGCGGCGACCCCCAGTCCGCCCACCCCCCGAACCCGGACAGGATCGTGCCCCAGCCGGTCGTCGCCGATGCGTGGGCATCCGGACCGTGCGCCGGACCGTTCCCGTCCGATCCGTCGTGCATGACATCGACACGAGTACCGGTTCCCACGGGAATGAACCGCACCGCAACGGCGACATCAACCGGGAACGGCTGGCGGGTGGACCGGAAGATGATGGCTTCGCCTGGCTCCCAGGTCGTGATCTCGCCGATCGCAACCGCGTCGTCGCCAAGGTCATCGTAGAATTCGAGCCAGCGGCCGCCGACACCGCGCTCGATCCGCCACCCGACCGCGCGGTGAGCGTCCACGCTGACGTCCGGACCCGGGCGCCACCAGCGGCCGATCTCGTCGGTGAAGATCGCGAACGCCACCTTCGGATTAACCCTGATCGTTACGCTG
>CADCWJ010000290.1 GCA_902806365.1 uncultured Thermomicrobiales bacterium | reverse complement strand
GCCGCCTTCCGGGCCGCCCGCGAGACAACCGCCGCGATCCTCGACCGGATGACGGAGGACGACTGGAAGCGCGAGGGCACGCACAGCGAGAGCGGCGCCTATTCGGTCGTGGACTGGCTGGCGATCTACGCCGCCCATGCCCACGACCATGCCGATCAGATCCGTCGCGCCCGCGCCGCCGGGAGTGATCGCACCGCGCGTTCCTGATCTTTCGTTCCGGCCAGACAGGTGTCTCTCACACCGTCGCCGGGGTCGGCCTGGCGCGGTCGGTGCCACCCACCCGCCGCCTCTTGCCCCTTCGCGTCTCGCCCGTCCCGCTCGCGCGACGCCGTCCGGGCATCACGCACGACCTTCCTCCACCTGGCGTTGATTCCACCACGTTGCCGGAAAGCCAGGGCGGGATGCCCCTTTACAGGCATCCGGATGCGGCTTCAGATTACATCACCAAACCGCCCGCATTGGGTCGGTAACTCGGTATGCTACCAACATGGCAAGACGACATTGGCTGGCGGCACGTCCCGGCGGGAGGAAGAGCAACCCATGGCGCAGCGAGATCTCGTCAAACAGCTCATTGTCGAGTTCATCGGCCCGTTTGCCCTGTGCTTTGCGGGGATCAGCGCCATCGTCGCCACCCAGGGCGAGGATATCGTGGCGATCGCATTGGCGCACGGTCTTGCCATCGGGCTGATGATCACCGCGGCGGGGCATATCTCCGGCGGTCACTTCAATCCCGCCGTGACCCTCGGCTTTCTTGCGGCACGCCGGATCGAACCCGTGCAGGCCGGGTACTACATTGCGGTCCAACTGCTGGGTGGATTGTTCGGTGCGCTGATCGCTCGGGTGTGCTTCCCCGCCGAGGCGATCGACGAGGTGAATGGAGGCATTCCCGCACTCGGTGCGATTGCGGACGAGACGGTGAATGCCGGGCAGGCACTCGTGATGGAGATCGTGCTGACCTTCTTCCTCGTGTTCGTCATCTTTGGCGCCGCGGTCGATGGCAAGACCGGGCGTTGGATCGCGGGCCTCGCGATCGGTCTCATCATCTCGGTGGATATCCTCGCCGGTGGTGC
>CADCWJ010000289.1 GCA_902806365.1 uncultured Thermomicrobiales bacterium | reverse complement strand
CGGTTCTCGTGGCAGACCAGGATCAGCGGCAGCCCGTCTCCGCCGGCAACGGGTGATGCTTCCGGGGAGGCCGCAACCGGTGTTGCGTCGCCGGAGGGGAAGACTTCGTAGGCGGTGATCGCGGCGCCATCGCTGTCATAGGTGATCTCGGTCGCGCGGATCGCCGGATCGTTCTCCGGAACCGAACGTGAGCTCAGGGGCGTGGGCGATGCCTGCCGGAGAAGTTTCGTCGGTTCGCTGGCGTCGGCGGCGCGGACGCCGAGGGTGGTCAGCATCGTGGCCGCGGCGGCGACCCCTCCGGTGATGTGGAGGACACGCGCGACCATGTCGCGGCGGGACATCAGGCCGTCGTTGTAGTCATCGACGAATTCGTGGACCAGATAGTTCTGGAACTGGTTCAACTCGCGCATGAACGTGTCCCCTTCCGTGGATGCAGGATGTGACGGGCAGCGTGGGAAAAGTACCCACCTCCCAGCTATACGACGATTCTGCTTCCACCAGATGTCGGCGATCGTGCGATCGCGCGGCTCATTGGCTTGGACTCCTTGTGGGCCATGTCAACCGGGCCGGGGACAGGTAAACCCGGATGGCAGGCGTAGCGCAACCGCACTGGTGGCGCGGCCAGGCGAGGCGGCGGATCGTGCGCGTTTGTGCGACAATCGCCCGAGGGATCACCTGTACGTACGAAGGGTTCCTGCGCCTCGGCTGTCAATCTCCGAGCTATTGCGACCCGGCAGGCGTCCGCTAGGCACAATGCACATATGCTGTTCGATTTGGCACTGGTTTGAGCCGGCCAGGAGCGAGGAGGGGCGCTGGTACAATGCTGACCATTCGCGTTGGGGATCTCGACTTTCAGGCGCGATTCGAGGAGGAGCTGGCGCCTCATACGGTCGCCGCGTTCCGCGAACTGCTTCCGTACCGGCAGAAGCTGATCCAGGCCCGCTGGAGCGGTGAGTCAGGCTGGATCCCGCTGGGTGACTTCACGCTTGGCGTCGGGGTCGAGAACGCGACGAGCTACCCGGCGGCGGGCGAGATCCTGTTCTATCCGGGTGGCTTCAGCGAGACCGAGATCCTGTTTCCCTATGGCCGGACCTGTTTCGCCAGCACGCTCGGCCAGTTGGCCGGCAACCACTTCCTGACGATTGTGGAAGGGAACGCCCAGCTCAAGGAGGCGGGGCGCCGGATCGCCTGGGAGGGTGCGCAGGATATCGTGTTCGAGGCCGCTGCGACGCCCTGAGCGCCAGGCAAACGTCGTCCGTGGACTGCCGGGCCACGCAAAATTCATTTGCATTAGAGGAGAGAAGAACGCATGACGTCGATCAAGGCCACCCACGAACGGATTGCCGGCGAGACCCGGAACCGGATCAGCCGCCGCTCGTTCACGATCGGTACCGGCGCCGCCGCGCTGACGCTGACGACCGCCGGTGCCGCCAGTAGCCTGGCCCAGGCAACGCCGGTCGGCACCCCTGGGACACCCGCCGGCGGCCTGCAGGCGTCACCAGTCGCGACCCCTGGCCGGCCGCTCAAGGTTGCCTTTGTCTACATCGGCCCGACGGCCGATCTGGGGTGGACCTACGCCCACGACCAGGGCCGGCTTGCGCTGGCCGCGGCGCACCCGGAGGTCGAGACCGTCTACGTCGAGAACATTCCCGAGGCCCAGGCGGAATCTGAGCCAGCGATCCGGGGCTTTGCGGAGCAGGGCCAGGAGGTGATCATCGCGACCTCGTTCGGCTACGGCCCGGCGGTGCTCGCGGTCGCCCCGCAGTTCCCGGAGACGCAGTTCATCCACATCTCCGGTTATCAGACCGCCGAGAACGTCTCGACCGGGTTCGGCAAGATCGAGGAACCGCGCTACGTCTCCGGGTTCGTCGCCGGCAGGATGTCGCCGACCGGCAAGCTGGGCTACGTCGCGGCGTTCCCGATCCCCGAGGTGCTGCGAGGGATCAACGCCTTCACGCTTGGTGTGCGCGCGGCCAACCCGGAAGCAACGGTGCAGGTGGTTTGGACCAATACCTGGTACAACCCGGCGACGGAGCGCACCGCCGCAGAAGCCCTGCTGGATGGTGGCGCCGATGTGATCGCGCAGCACCAGGACACCCCCGCGCCACAGCAGGCCGCCGAGGCCGCCGGCAAGTTCAGCGTCGGCTACAACGTCGACATGTCGTCGCAGGCGCCCGCCGCCGTGCTGACCGGACCGGTCTGGAACTGGGGCGCGTACTACATTTCCGCAGTCGAGCAAATCCAGGCGGGGACGTGGTCGACCAACCAGTACTGGGGTAGCTGGCAGGAAGGCGTCGTCGATCTGGCGCCGATTGCCGAGTTCGTACCGGCTGAGGTCCGGACCGAGGCCGAGGCGCTGGCCGACGAGTTCCGGGCCGGTACCCGAGGCAACGCCACGATCTTCAGGGGACCGCTCCTCGATCAGGAAGGGACGGAGCGCGTCGCGGCGGGGGTGAGCATGACCGACGAGGAGATCCTGACCATGGATTGGTTCGTCGAGGGCGTGCAGGGCTCCGCGGAAGGCTAATCGCCGGCCACTCCTCTTGCCGGTATCCGGGATCGTGACGTTCCGGCCCCTTCGAGCTCGACTGGGAGATCGACTTCGTGAACCAGTCTCCAGGTCCAGGCCAGGCGCCTCCCGAGCGTGGCGGCGCCGATGTCCCGCCTTCGAGCCCAATCGCGGCGGTGTCGATGGAGGGGGTGACGAAGCGCTTCGGCCCGGTGGTGGCGAACGATGACGTGACGTTCGTCGCGAAACGTGGGGAGGTCCACGCGCTCGTCGGCGAGAATGGGGCCGGAAAATCGACGCTGATGAGCATCCTGGCCGGAATGTACCGGCCGGATGCGGGCATCCTCCGGATCGACGGCGAGGCGGTCACGCTGCGCTCGCCGGCGGACGCGATCGGGCGCGGCGTCGGTATGGTCTATCAGCACTTCATGCTGGTCGATTCGCTGACGGTCGCCGAGAACGTGGTGCTCGGCGCGCGGCGGTCAGGCCCGAAAACCGGCTTCCGGTCAGGCCTGTGGCTGCGAACGCGGCAGGTGGAGCACAGGCTCGTCGAGCTCAGCGCACGCTACGGCTTCGGGATCGATCCACGGGCGCGGATCTGGCAGCTCTCGGTCGGCGAGCGACAGCGGGTCGAGATCATCCGCCTGCTCTACCTTGGCGCGCGCATCCTCGTGCTCGATGAGCCGACCGCGGTTCTCACTCCCCAGGAATCGCGCAGCCTACTCCGGACACTGCGCGGCATGGCGGCGGAGGGCTTCTGCGTCATCTTCATCTCGCACAAGCTGGACGAGGTCGAGTCCGTTGCCAACCAGATCACCGTGCTTCGCGGGGGGGCGGTCGTGGCGACGGTCCTCGCCGGCGCGACGGACCGGCGCGAGCTGGCGCGAATGATGGTCGGGCGCGAGCTGGCCGGAACGCTTCTTCGTGACGATGAGGTTGCCGCGCAGACGGTTGGCGAGCCGGTCCTCGCGATCGCCGGGCTCACCGCGCGTAACGACAAGCGGCTCCCGGCGCTCCACGGCGTGACGCTCGATGTCCGCGCGGGGGAGACACTCGGCGTCGCCGGGGTGGCCGGAAACGGTCAGCGCGAATTGGCCGAGGTGATCACCGGCCTGCGGGTGGCGACCGGTGGCAGCGTGCGGCTGGAAGGTCGCGACATCGCGAATCTCTCGCCGCGTCAGATCGCCAGGGCTGGAGTCGCGCACATCCCGGAGGATCGGCTGGGAACGGGGCTCGCCGGGGGCCTCGACGTGGCGAGCAACGCGATCCTGCGGGCGTATCGCGACCGCCCGATCGCACGGGGGGTTTTTTTGGGGACGGGACCGGTCGGACGATTCACGGATGGACTGATCGACGCCTACGACGTCAAGACTCCGAGCCGGCGCACTCGCCTGCGCGATCTCTCCGGCGGCAACCAGCAGAAGCTGCTGAT
>CADCWJ010000288.1 GCA_902806365.1 uncultured Thermomicrobiales bacterium | reverse complement strand
GAGCGAGATGTCGCTGAACAACCCATCCTGCGATGCGACCAGGGTTTGCCGCCGGATGAGGATCAGCACGCCGAGGAAGGCGGTCGCCACTTCGGTCCGGGTTCGATAGGGAGCGATGGCATGACTGAAAGCCACGGACCGCTTCCCACTGACCAACTCCGAGAGTCCGATCACCATCTCCCGGAGGCTGACGACGCGACGTTGGTTTATGAGCCGTTCCGGCTTGGGAACCATCGCCAGGCGCCGTCGTAACGATCGGACGAGCTGGGCGGGTTCATGTCGCGCCAGGGCTGGCGTGGACTCCATCGCGGGCATGGCGATCGCGCCGCGGGTCGTCGGCGAGTAGGCATGAAGTCCGGCGGCGTGAACCTGCGCCAGGCGCCCGGCGGCATCCCTCATCCGCTTGTACTCGCGGAGTTGCTCGGTGATGTCGCTGGGTACGACCTCGTCATCCGCCGTTGCGGGCCGGGGCAGGAGGGAGCGGCTCTTGAGCACGGCAAGTCGCGCTCCTACCGCGGTGAAGTCGGCCACGATCTCTGGTGGAGCGTCCCGCAGCGTCGCAATGAAGGCCAGGAACTGATCCGTCACCCTGACGAGGGAGACATCCTCGACGGCGAGCTGGCTGCGTTCGATCAGGCGCAGCAAGACATCGAGCGGCCCCTCGTAGGTCGGCAGGCGAAGCTGGTAGCCCGCGAACATAGCCGCGCGGTCGGCGTCCGTTTTTGCCATGTTCCGAAGTGTACGTCCAACCGGCGGCGATCAGGTCAATCCGAACAGCACCAGATCGTAGATGGCGTTCCGCACCGGGAGCATGATTGGATTGACGATCGAACTCCCCAGTTGCCCACCGATGAAGAAGAGCAGGAGCAAGATCACGAATCCGTAACGCTCGAGGGGCGCCAGGACCGGTTGCCAGAACGAAGGAAGGATGCCCATCAGGATCTTGTGTCCGTCGAGTGGCGGAACCGGGATCATGTTGAACGACGCGAGCAGCACGTTGACCGTCAGGTAGGCCGTGAGGAACGTGCCCGCTCCTCCAAGGTCGATGCCGTTGCGCACCGCATATTGGTACGGCACGGCGGCGGCCAACGCCTGGACGACGTTCGACAGTGGACCGGCGGCGGCCACGATCGCCATACCCGTTTGCCGTCGCCCGCCAAAGCGATGCGTGAACCGCGAGGGATTGACCGGTACCGGCTTGCCCCAGCCGATAAACGGGAATCCAATCGAAATCATGACCATCCCGAAAAACCCGAGTGGATCGAAGTGCATCGCCGGGTTCAACGTGATCCGCCCGAGATCGCGGGAGGTCGGATCGCCGAGCCAGAGCGCGGTCCAGGCGTGCATGAATTCGTGAATGGTGGTGGCAAGAATGAACGAAAGCAGGTACGCGAGAATCTGATCGGGGTCTCGCAGGTCGCCGCCGAGATTCATGAAGGCTGTCCGGTTCTCGAAGAAGATCGCCGGGGGCGGGTAACGGGATGCGTCCCGCCACCCGCCCCCGGCGACACCACGGCAGGACGACTACGCCGCGCCAGACCCCGGATACAGGTGGCAGGCCACGAAATGCCCGTCGCCCTGGTCGGCGAAGATCGGGTCGATTTCCCTGCAGACCGGCATCATGTAGGGGCAGCGCGTATGGAAATGGCAGCCGGAAGGCGGGTTGATCGGGCTCGGTACATCGCCCGAGAGAATGATTCGCTCACGTCGCTTCTCGATCACCGGGTCGGGGATCGGCACGGCGGAGAGGAGCGCCTTGGTGTAGGGATGCAGCGGATCGTCATACAGGTCGTTGCGGTTGGCCATCTCCACGATCTTGCCGAGATACATCACGGCGACCCGGTCCGAGATATGACGGACCACGGAAAGATCGTGCGCGATGAACAGGTAGGTGAGCCCGAACTGCTCCTGAAGGTCTTCGAGGAGATTCACGATCTGCGCCTGGATCGACACATCGAGAGCGGAGACCGGCTCGTCACAGACGATGAAGTCGGGGTTCGCGGCAAGGGCCCGGGCGATCCCGATCCGCTGTCGCTGGCCTCCTGAGAATTCGTGCGGATAGCGGTTGGCGAAGTAGGGATTGAGTCCCACCGTCTGCAGCAGCTCCTGTACGCGCTGGGTGCGCTGTCCCTTGGCCACCAGCTTGTGAATCTGCATGGGTTCGGAAATGATGTTGCCGACCGTCATCCGCGGGTTGAGCGATGCATACGGGTCCTGGAAGATCATCTGGAGGTGTCGACGCATCCGGCGCATCTGGGAGCCGTCGAGCTGCGTCAGATCGCTTCCGTTGAAGACGACCTGACCTTCAGTGGGCTTGTAGAGCTGGAGAATGGCACGGCCCGTCGTCGACTTGCCGCACCCTGATTCGCCGACGAGGCCCAGCGTCTCGCCTCGCTTGACCGAGAACGACACGCCATCGACGGCCTGGACCGCGCCGACCTTGCGCTGAAATATGATGCCCTGTGTCAGCGGAAAGTGCATGACCAGATTCTTGACATCGAGCAGCGGCTGGCCATCACCGGATGTGACGGCGGACGCCGTGGATCGCTGCTGGGTGGTAGCGACAGCGGCAGTCATGCGCGATTCCTCCACAGAACTACGGGATCTCTCACTGGCTCGATGAGACGCCAAGGTCCACGGCGCCCGGATCGTAATCGTTGGCCGCAACGGATGGCTCGAGGTTTCCGTGCACGCGCGCGACCTCGTCCTGGTCGTCTTCGCGGTGAATCTCTTCCCAGAACCAGCACGCCGAATAGTGGCCGGTGCTGACCTGGATCAGCGGCGGGTTCTTCTGCTCGCACTTCTCGCGGGCATAGTTGCAGCGTGGCACAAACGGGCACATGTCCGGCAGGTCGATCATGTCGGGTGGCAGACCCCGGATCGGCTGCAACTTGGACTTGCGGGCGGCATCGAGCCGGGGGATCGACTTCATCAGGCCGACCGTGTACGGGTGGCGCGGGTTGGCGAAGATCTCTTCGGTCGTCGCCGTCTCCACGATATGACCGGCATACATGACCTGAACCCGGTCCGCCATGCCGGCGACGACGCCCATCGAATGGGTGATCATCAGGACACCGGCACCGGTTTCCGATTGCAGGGTGCGCATCAGGTCGAGAATCTGCGCCTGGATCGTGACGTCGAGCGCGGTCGTCGGCTCATCGGCGATCAGCAGCTTCGGATTGCAGGACAGCGCCATCGCGATCATCACCCGTTGCCGCATGCCGCCCGAAAACTGGTGCGGATACTGGTCGACCCGCTGCTCGGCATTCGGAATGCCCACCATCTCGAGGAGCTCGATCGAGCGCGCCTTGGCCTGATCCTTGTTCATTCCCATGTGAAGCTGGAGCGCTTCGCTGATTTGGCGATTGATCGTCAGCACAGGGTTGAGCGAGGTCATCGGGTCCTGGAAGATCATCGCGATGTCGTTGCCGCGGATCGCGCGAACCTGCTCCTCCGACATCTTGATAATGTCGCGCCCGTTGAAGTTGACCTCGCCGTTGACGATCTTGCCGGGCGGATTGGGGATCAGGCGCATGATCGAAAGCCCGGTCATGCTCTTGCCCGAGCCAGACTCGCCGACAATGCCGAGCGTCTCGCCCGGCATGACGTAAAACGAGACATCGTCAACCGCCTTGACGACGCCGTCCTGGGTGAAGAACTGGGTCTTGAGATTCTTCACTTCGAGCAGTGGCCGCCCGTCGGCCACGGCGGGTCGACCCGTATCCGGAGAAGTGGCCGTTTGTCGTAGTGTCGCCATTCCCGCTCCTCTCGCCCTGGTGGTGATCGCGCGCCTGATTCGGGAAAACGGTGCCGGGCGAGCGCAGCGTCGACGGGAGGAACCTTCCCGCGAAATCCCTCCGTTGACGCCTTCGCCGATGGCCAATCACATGATGTCCGACGGCCTATGGGAGAGCACGATACCACAGGGGCCCACCCCCCGCAATTCTGTCAACATGGTATCCCCGAACGACATCGATGATGGACCAGAAGCGACCGGCCGATCCGTCGCCGGATTGTGATCCGCGCCCACAATGTCACGGACCTGTTGTGACTACCGGTGCACCCCGTCAATGTACGTCTTCGCCGCTCCCGCCAACAGGCCGGGGGAATTCGCGACGATCATGTCGAAGCCCCGCTCGATGGCCGCGAGGGCGGAGGCGGCATCCGGGGCGACCGTCCCGACCTTGACTCCCCGTGCCTTGGCTCGCGCAACGACCTGGTCGGCCATTCGGGTGACGTCGGCGTGCCCTGGCTCGCCCGGGAAACCCAGGGACTGGGCCAGATCGTTGGGGCCGACGAACAGGACATCGAGAGCGGGAATCGCGAGGATCCGGTCCAGATGCTCAAGGGCGTCCTTGTGCTCGAACTGAATGATCGTCAATACGCGGTCGTTGAGGATCCGAACCATCTCGGGGGCGGCACGCTTCAATCCAAACTCGAAGGCCCGTCCCCCGGCGAGACCGCGGGTGCCACGGGGAGCGAACTTGGTCGCGGCGACCGCCTGTTCGGCTTGCGCGGCGTCGTTGACCTGGGGCACCATCACGCCAGCGATCCCGAGATCGAGAAACTTCAGTATCACCTGTTTATCGTTCTGCCCGATCCGGGCGAACGCCGGAATCCCGTGGGCTTCCGCGGCGAGAATCATCGGATACGCTGACTCAGGCGAAATCGGCCCATGCTCGGCATCCAGCAGCACGAAATCGAATCCGGCCAGGGCCAGGATCTCGACCGTCGTTGCCGAGTCCTGGGGGACGAAGCACCCGAACACCGTTTTTCCCTCGGAAAGGCGTCGCTTTACAGGGTTACCGAGATCCATGCGGTTGGCTCCTCATTCGTTGGCAGATAGTGGAATCCCGGCGGAGAGCTTCCGCCCTGAACCAGGCGAGGTGCATTGTTTCCCAAACCTGACCAACGGGCAAACCTCAGTCAATGTCAGCCGTGATGCGGGATGCGTGGGCGATCGTGGAGAATGGGGGAATGGTGACCAACGAAGCGCCGAAGGCGAACGCCGATCGCCCGTTCTGGGTAGCGTTCCATCTCGTGCCCTTTATCGAGCCGTCACGCATCCGCCGCCTGCAGGACCACTTTGGATCGCTGGAACGGGCATGGGAGATCGACGCCACACGATTGCGGGCGGTGCTCGACGAGCGGTCCTGCGCTGCCGTGATCGAACATCGGGCGAAGATCGATGTGGCCCGGCTCATGCATCGCCTGGCAGCGGATGGCATTTCGGTGGTGACGCTGGACGACGACGGATACCCGGCCCTTCTCCGGGAAATCGGAGCGCCGCCTCCAGTCCTGTTCTTTCGTGGGCAGCTGCTGGAGATCGATTCGGCTGCGGTCGCGGTCGTCGGGACGCGGCGCGTCACGTCATATGGCCGGGAGATGGCGCTTCAGATCGGGCAAGGGCTAGCACGCGCGGGGGTAACCGTCGTGTCGGGGCTGGCGAAGGGGGTCGACGGCATCGCGCATCAGGCCGCCCTCGCGGCCGGCGGGCGCACGATTGCGGTGCTGGGAAGCGGCGTGAACCGGATCTATCCCCATGAGCACACACGGCTGGCCGCGCAGATCGCGGATCAGGGAGCGGTGCTGTCCGACTATGGACCTGACCGGAAACCGGACGCTCCCAACTTTCCGGCCCGAAACCGGATCATCTCCGGGCTGTCGCTCGGCGTCGTCGTGATCGAGGCACCTGAACGAAGTGGAGCGCTCATCACGGTTGACTTCGCGGCGGATCAGGGAAGGGACGTGTTTGCCGTGCCGGGTCCGGCAGTGGCGTCTAACAGCGCCGGGACGAACAGGCTGATCCGCGACGGTGCCCGGCTCGTGCGCGACGCCGACGATGTCCTTGAAGACCTCCAGCTCCGGCGCGAAGCCGCGGTGGACGAGCCAGTCCAGCAACCCTTACTAATGAATGAAGATGAGCGCCGTCTGGTCGCGGTGTTGACCACCGATCCGCTGCACATCGACGACATCGTCGAGCGCTGCACGCTGTCCTTGCCCGGCGTCTCGGCTCTGCTCGTCACGCTGGAGCTGCAAGGACACGTGCGCAACGTCGGCGCCCAACACTATGTCCGTTGTTGACAGGTTGCTTGTTGACGCTCGACGGTGGACGAAGCGCGACAGACCGGTACAGCGCCTTGACACAGACGCAATTCCGTTCCTACTGTTGAAAGACGATCGGGATTCGGGTACTTGACTGATTGTCTACGCTGGGTAGTGAGGTCCAGAACGAATCCGGCCTTACCTGATTGATCGAGCAGATTTTCATCACCACGTAAACGCCCCGGCCGCTGACACACATGTCAGGGATCACGGGAGCGGGACATAGAGGCGAAACAATCAATGGCGACAGCGGCGTCGACCACGACAGAGGGTCGAGACGAAACGACGGCAATCACAAAAGCAAAAGCAACGAAACCAAGGAAGGCAACGACCGCCACCGGGAAGAAGCTGGCTGCCAGAAAGAAGCCGGCGGGCGCGGCCAAGCCCCGCGCGAGTGCCGGGCGGGGCAAGTTGGTGATCGTCGAATCTCCGGCCAAGGCACGAACGATCGGGCGCTATCTGGGGGCGGGTTTCACGGTCAAGGCGTCGATGGGACACATTCGTGACCTCCCCAAGAGCACACTGGGCGTGGATGTCGACGGCGACTTCACACCCAAATACCTGATACCGCGCGACAAGTCCAAGGTCGTCAAGGACCTCAAGGCGAGTGTCCAGGGCGCTCGCGAGATCTTTCTGGCGACGGACCCGGACCGCGAGGGCGAGGCAATCGCCTGGCACCTGATCGCCGCGACCGAGGCCGAGGAGAAGCCGCTCCGGCGAGTCGTCTTCCATGAGATCACGCCGGAAGCGGTGACCGCCGCGATGGAGAATCCGCGCGACATTGACATGGACCTGGTCGAAGCGCAGCAGGCGCGCCGCGTGCTCGACCGGCTCGTCGGCTACGGCGTGAGCCCGCTGCTGTGGAAAAAGGTCAAGCGCGGCCTCTCCGCCGGCCGGGTCCAGACCGCCGCCCTGCGCATCGTCGTCGAGCGCGAGCGCGAGATCGACCAGTTCGTCGCCGTGGAGTATTGGTCGCTCGATGCGGACCTCGCCAAGATCACCGGCGCCGAGCCAACCGCTCGCGACACGTTCCGGGCCAGCCTTCATCAGATAGACGGCAAGAAGGCCGAGCTGGTGACCGAAGAGCAGACCCAGGCGGTCGTTACCGCGCTGGACGGGGCATCGTGGAAGATCGTGGATGTCGTTCGCCGCGAAACCAAACGGCGTCCCCAGGCACCGTTCACGACCAGCACGCTCCAGCAGGAGGCATCGCGGAAGCTCGGGTTCTCGGTTCGCCGGACCATGCAGATCGCCCAGGAGCTGTACGAGGGAATCGATCTGGGACCGGAAGGCACGCAGGGCCTGATCACGTACATGCGGAAGGATTCCACCAGCATCTCGGGTTCGGCGCAGCAGGCCGCGCGGGCCGTCATCAGCACCAGGTTCGGGGTCGAGTATGTTCCGGAACGGCCGCCCATGTACACGAAGAAGAGCAAGGGGGCGCAGGAGGCGCACGAGGCTGTCCGGCCGACCAGCCCGCAGCGGGATCCGCTGGCCGTCAAGAAGCAGCTTTCCGCTCCCCAGTTCCGGCTCTACCAGCTAATCTGGCAACGGTTCATGGCGAGCCAGATGGCCCCGGCCACGCTCGACAATACCCGGGTGGACGTTGGCGCCGGAACCGATCAGCAGGTCGAAGCCAACCGGGCGCCCTATGTCTTCCGGGCCACTGGCTCGATCGTCAAGTTCCCGGGCTGGATGGCCGTCTACCAGCGGGGACGGGACGAGGGAGAGACCGATGAGCTCGATCGTGGAGCGCTGCCCGATGTCGCGGCTGGCGAGGCGCTCGATCTTCTGAAGCTGATGCCGGAGCAGCATTTCACGCAGCCTCCTCCGCGCTTCACCGAAGCCACGCTCGTCAAGGCGCTGGAGGAAGCGGGGATCGGCCGCCCAAGCACCTACGCGCCAACGATTGCGACGCTGCAGGCGCGCAACTACGTCACGGTCGAGGAACGCAAACTGGTCCCTACCGAGATCGGCTTCGTCGTCAGCGACCTGCTCGTGGAACACTTCCCGGCAATCTTCAATGTCGGTTTCACGTCCCAGCTCGAAGCCGAGCTCGACGACATCGCCTCCGGCGAGCGGGCCTGGATTCCAACACTGCACGAGTTCTACGGGCCCTTCACGACGACCCTGAAGAACGCCGAGCAGACGATGGAGCGCGTGCAAATCCGGGATGAGCCGACGGACGAAGTGTGCGACCTCTGCGGCAGACCGATGGTCATCAAGCTTGGACGCTTCGGAAAGTTTCTCGCCTGCAGCGGTTTCCCGGAGTGCCGGAACGCCCGCCCCCTGCTCACGCGGATCGGTGTCGAATGCCCGACTTGCCATGAAGGGGAAGTGGTGGAGCGCCGATCCAAGAAGGGGCGGACGTTCTACGGATGCGAACGATATCCAGGGTGCGATTTCGTTTCCTGGAACAAACCGACCGGAGAATCCTGCCCCAGATGCGGGTCGTATATGGTTCAGGTAGGACGCGGGAACCAGACCAAGTGCGCGACGTGCAATTTCGTTGAGGGCCAACTGGCGAAAGCCGGAGACTGATTGTTTCTGGATGGCCGAGCGTATCGGCCGATACTCGAAAAGGGGCGCTTCCGCGTTACGCGGGTGGCGCCTCGTCCCGGTCATGGTGAACATCAAGCGATGAAACAAGGTGGTTATGCTCGTCCGCATGCGACGACGATCGTTGGCGTCAGCCGCAATGGACAGATCGCGCTCGCGGGCGATGGTCAGGTCACCATCGGCGATGTCGTCCTCAAGCATGGCGCGCGCAAGCTCCGGACGCTCTATGACGGACAGGTGATTGCGGGGTTCGCCGGCGCCGTAGCCGATGCGCTGACGCTCTTCGCCAAGTTCGAGACGCAGCTCCAATCGTGGGACGGCAACCTCCGCAAGGCGGCGGTCGAGCTGACAAAGGAATGGCGGAGCGATCGCTACCTGCGCCGCCTTGAAGCGCAGCTCATCGTCGCCGACGCGGAGTCGCTGCTGGTCCTGTCGGGCGAAGGAGACGTAATCGAGCCGGATGACGGTGTGGTCGCGATCGGCGCTGGCGCGGCATTCGCGACCGCCGCCGCCAAGGCGCTTGTTCGGCACACCGAGCTGTCCGCAGAGGAGATCGTGCGCGAGGCCATGATCGTGACCGCCGAGATCTGCATTTTCACCAACGACCGGATCACCGTTGAAGTCGCGCGAACCGAAGAGGGCGACGACGCGGCAGACGCACCGGAGCAGGCCACACCTGAGGAGGATCTGGTCAGATGACCGAGCGTGCCCGCCAGGTGATCGAAAAGGAACCGGCCCCTCGCCCGACAGTCGATCTGCCTGAAGAGCCTCTTCCAGCGGACAGCCTGACGCCGAAGGAGATCGTCGCCGAGCTGGATCGCTACGTGATCGGCCAGAACGACGCCAAGCGGGCGGTGGCGGTGGCGCTCAGGAACAGGTTCCGGCGCAAGCAGCTGCCGGAAGAGATGCGCCGCGAGGTCCAGCCGCGCAACATCCTGATGATCGGCCCGACCGGGGTCGGGAAGACCGAGATCGCCCGGCGCGTCGCCCGGATCGTCGATGCCCCGTTCGTCAAGGTTGAGGCGACGAAGTTCACCGAGGTCGGATACGTCGGGCGCGATGTGGAATCGATCGTCCGCGATCTGGTCGAGATCGCGATCTCGATGCTGCATGCCGAGCGGCTCGACCAGGTGCGGGAAGCGGCGGCGCGCGCCGCGGTCGAGCGGCTGGCCGAAATCCTCTCCGAGCAGGAGGTCAACCGAAAACCGCGTCGAGCGTCTCGCAAGGGCAGCGAGAACGGGAGCGAACAGGAGCGCGAGGAACGAGAAGCGCAGTCGGAAGAGCGGCGACGGCGGCGCGAGCAGAAGCGCCTCCGGCAGTTGCTCGACCAGGAAGCGATGGAGGACGAGACGGTCGAGATCGAGATCGAGGCCGAGGGCGACGGTGACGACATCTCGCCATACGAAATCATCAGTGGTGCGAGCCCCGACGAATTGCAGGACACGTTCTACGAGTTCCTGGATGGTCTGCTGCCTCGCCGCCGTATGCGCCGAAAAGTATCGGTACGGGAAGCGCGCCAGATCCTGGCGCACCAGGAAGCGAACCGGATGGTCGACTTCGACTCTGTGGTCGAGTCGGCGATCCGGCGCGTCGAGGACTCCGCCGTCGTCTTCATCGACGAGATCGACAAGACGATCAATGGCGACGGTGACGGTGGTCCGGACGTATCCGGAGAGGGAGTGCAGCGCGATCTGTTGCCGATCGTCGAGGGGTCGGCGGTGGTCACGCGCTACGGTCCCGTCCACACCGATCACATTCTCTTCATCGCCGCCGGAGCGTTTCATAACGTCCGGCCGTCCGACCTGATACCGGAAATGCAGGGGCGGTTCCCGATCCGGGTCGAGCTTCAATCACTCACCGAGGACGATCTGTTCGCGATCCTCACCGAGCCGCAGAATGCGCTGACCAAGCAATATCAGGCGCTTCTCGGTACGGAAGGACTCGATGTCACCTTTTCCGACGCGGGACTCCATGAGGTAGCACGTCTTGCGACGCAGGTGAACGCTCGCACGGAAGACATTGGCGCGCGCCGCTTGCAGACGATGCTGGAGCGGGTGCTGGAGGAGATCTCCTTCGAAGCGCCGGACATGGCGGGTCAGTCGCTCGAGATCGATCAGGAGTTCGTGAAGGATCGGATCGGCGATGTCGCCGAGGATGACGAGCTGAGCAACTTCATCCTGTAGAACACGCCGCTTCGACTGCAGGTGACGGACCTTCGGGGAGATCGAGCTCCCGCGTGGTCGCCATGGTCGTTGGGCTTGAGGGGACGATGAGCGAACAGCGCGTGGTTGCGGTCGATCTTGGTGGAACTCACATCCGGGCGGCCGTCGTATCCGCCAGTGGAGCGTTGACGCACCTCCAGGTCATCGAGACACAGGCATCCCGGGGACCTGCGTCGGTGATCGAGCGAATGGCGGACCTCATCGCGCGCACCGCGATCGCGTCCGGCCTGCCGGCAGATGCCTCCGTCGGCGTGGCTTCGCCGGGACCGCTCAATCCCAGGACCGGAACCGTGCTCTACACGCCAAACCTGCCGGGATGGCTCGGCATCCCACTTGTCGAGCAACTGCGGGGACGCACCGCGCGGGAAGTATTTCTCGCCAACGACGGCAACTGTGGGGCGCTCGGCGAGGTCCGGTTCGGCAGCGCCAAAGGCGTTGACGATCTGATCTATCTCGCCCTGGGGACCGGTGTCGGCGGTGGCGTCATCTCGGGCGGCACGCTGATCGACGGCACGCGGGGTCTTGGGGCCGAGGTCGGACACGTGGTGATCGCCCTCGATGGTCCCCGCTGCAGTTGCGGAAGCGTGGGCTGCCTGGAGGCGTTCGTCAGTGGTTGGGCGATCCAGCGGGAGGCGGAAGCCGTGGCCACGACCTTCGAGGGGACGACCATGCGAGCGCTGGCCGGCAACGGACCGATCCACGCCGGGGTTGTCGGCCAGGCCGCCGGGCAGGGCGATCCGGCGGCGATGTTGATCCTCGATCGCGCGGGTCGCGCCCTGGGGGCAGCAATGGGTGCCTTCACCAACCTCTTCAATCCGCGGATGATCGTGATTGGTGGGGGTGTGGCCGCCCTCGCCGAGCATCTCCTTGGGCCCGCGCGGCGGGTGATGCCGATGTACTGCTTCGTCGACATGCGGGACGATCTGGCGATCACCTACTCGTCGCTGGGAATGGAGACGGGGGTGTTCGGTGCGGCGGCGCTAGCCTTTTCTTCGGTCGGCGCGTGAGGGGCGAGTCCGCATGGGATACTTGCCACAAGGGTTGGCGTCGACGATGTGAAAGGATCCTCAGGTGGCCGCTGAACATCCAGGGTACGTGTGGTGGAAGGGTGAGCTCGTCGCGTGGAACGAGGCGACCGTCCACGTTACCGATCTCGCCTGGTCGGCGGTCGGGGCGGTCTTCGAAGGCATCCGGGGCTATTGGAGTGCCGAGCGAGAGGAGTTGTTGATCTTCCGGCTCGCGGAACACCTGGACCGTCTCCAGGGCTCGACCCGGCTTGTCCGGCTGCCCATGCCGTATTCAACCGACGAGCTTGCACAATCCATCAGTGCGCTCATACGTGAGAACGAATGCCGCGAGGATACCTACATCTTCCCGTTCGTGTACGGATCGAGCGCAGCCGCCCGCTTCGACCCGAGGAAACTGGAAAGCGAGACACTGATCCGCACCACCCCGATGGCGAGCCATCTTGGGACCGGGTTCTCCCAGCATGCCAAGGTGAGCACCTGGACGCGGATTTCGGATTCCGTCATGCCACCACGAATCAAGAACATCTCAAACTATCGCAACGGGCAGCTTGCCACTCACGAGGTCAAGCTGGACGGCTACGATGTCGCGTTGATGCTGAATCCACAGGGGAAGGTAAGCGAGGCGCCGGGCGCGTGCGTCGCATTTGTGCGGGGCGGCAAGTTAATCACGCCGGATGTCACGAGTGGCATTCTCGAGAGCATCACCCGTGATGCGGTAATCACCCTGGCGAGAGACGTGCTTGGGATCGAGGTCGTCGAGCGGGCGGTCGATCGCACCGAGCTGTACCTGGCGGACGAGGTCTTCACCTGCGGCACGGCGGCAGAGATCACCCCGTTGATCTCCGTCGACAAGTATCCCGTCGGTGACGGCGGGATCGGCCCGGTCACCAAGGCGCTCGAGTCCGCCCTGTTGGGTATCGTGCGTGGCACAGACGACCGATACGCTCACTGGCTTACCCCTGTCGACGCGACCGCATCCGTTGCCGCACATTGAGCGCTGGTCTCCCACAGCCGATGGCCACCGGCACGGCGAGTAGGCGGGCCGCAAAGCCAAAACCGAGGCGTCGCTGCCGCCGTATACTCGACCAACGGGTAACGATTGTGATGCCCGCCATTGCCCGCTTCGTTCCGTGCACGGATACGCAATCACATTCAGTAAACGCGCGCGCAAGCCGGACGCGAGTGTGCCAGCAGCCAACGGGTACGCTACCATCCGGGTATCGCACCCCGGAGCGTCCTTTCACCGCACCCCCGCCGCTGAGGAGTCACCATGGACCGCCACGACGACTTGCATGACCGACCTGGTGACGAACGACGCGCCGTCTCCAAAATGAGCCGACTGGACGCTCACCTGCGCTCCCTGGTGATGGGGCTAATGCTCGTCCTTGCCGTCGGGGCGGGGATCGGGATCGACCGGTACCTGCTCGAGTTCTCCGATGCCGGTGCGCAGACCGAAACCGAACTCACTGATGTCGCCGAGTTCGGAACCCTTGAAGAAACGTACCGGATCATCCGCGAGAACTACGTGGAGTCCGACGAGATCACCGATGAGCAGTTGCTGCACGGCGCCAGCACCGGGATGGTCGACGCGCTGGGCGACACGGGACACTCCACCTTCCTGGATCCGGAAGAGGCGGAAGCGTTCGAGCGGTCCTCCCGGGGCGAACTGATCGGAATCGGGATCCAGATCGATTCCGAAGCGTCTCCGCCGCGCGTGATCGTGCCGATCCAGAACTCTCCCGCGTTCGAGGCGGGAATCCAGCCCGGGGATATCATCCTCACGGTCGATGGGCAGGACACGACCGAGCTCGAGCCCGGGACCGAGGTTGGCAGCCTGATCCGTGGCGAAGAAGGCACTGACGTGACGCTTGAGCTGCAGCATCAGGGCGAGACGGGCTCATACGAAGTGACGATCACCCGGCAGCGGATCCAGGTAGACCCGGTGTCCTGGGCCATGCTGCCGAACGACGTCATCTGGATTCGCCTATCGGAGTTTTCCAGCGGCGCGACCGAGGGGATGCAAGCCGCCCTGCGTGCCGGGAAGGAACAGGGCGCGACGAGAGTGATCCTCGACCTGCGAGCCAACCCGGGAGGACTCGTCTTCGAGGCGATGGGCGTCGGGTCTCAGTTCCTGCCGGATGGCTCTGTCCTCTATCGGGAACGCAACCGAGAGGACCAGGTGACCGCAGTCCGTACGGTCGGGAGCAATGGCGAGTGGCAGGATGGCCAGGTGATCGTCCTCATCAACGGCGATTCCGCATCCGCCGCCGAGATCGTCTCGTCGGCGCTGCGTGATAACGAGCGCGCCGAACTGGTCGGCGAGACGACGTTCGGCACCGGCACGGTGCTGCTTCCGATCGATGTTTCTGATGGGTCGTCCGTGCTGATCGGGACCGATCTCTGGCTCACCGCTGACGGCGAGGAGATCTGGAAGAAGGGCGTCGAGCCGACGATCGAGATCGCAAACGAAGTCGGGGTCCCGCCCGAGTTTCCATACCTGTTCGAGAACAACGTGGTCACGGCGGAGCAGTTCGAGGAGTTGCCGGACACCCAGCTGCTCAAGGCGCACGAGGAGATCACCGCCACCCCGGCGCCCTAAGCGATCAAGCGGTGCATGTATCTCGCCGGTTTCAGGGCCGGCGGGATACATGATGTTTTGACGTTTTTCGCGCTCGGCAACCATCCTCGATGAGGCGGGGACGCGCCTCGATCATGGTATTGTTCATGCGTCATTGCGTTGCTTCCCAGCCCGCTGAGAAGTCACCCCGCTGAATCGTTCGCCGGGGTCCGCCAAGCGAGACACGAGCTACTCGAAGGGGAACGACGGGGGATGATCTCAGCCGAATCCTGGCCGCAATCTGCCATTAGATTGTGGACCTTTACCCAGCGTTTTCAGAAATTTCTCGCGGTTGGGATCATCGGTTTGGCTGTCAACCAGGCCGGGCTGGTCGTTCTTCACGATATTGCCGAACTGGCCGTGCGTGCCAGCTCGCCGGTCGCGATTTTCGCATCCATGATCGTGACATTCTTTCTCAACGAGGTGTGGACCTGGCATGACCGCGGCACGGGACGGATCATCCATCGTGCAATGTCGTATGTCCCCATCAACGTTGGCGGCCTGATCATCAATTGGGTCATCCTGACCTGGCTCCATGATTCCTTCGGGATGCATTACCTTATCGCGAATCTCTTTGGTGCTGGAGTCGCCGCAATCTGGAACTTCCTTCTCAACAACGCCATCACCTGGCGGGCATGATCGGCACCGCGCAAGGTTCGCCGTCACGGCGCGCCCCGGATCAGGGCTCGGCCCCGATCAGGCCTCTCCCAATCTCGTGCGTTACACTTGCCGCGAATTGGCACCCGAACGACACGGGTAACGCTCTGCGCGCTTGAATCCCGGATTGCCTCGGCTTCGACGTCATGAATAGCCCGCCGCGGCGTGGCGCACCCGATCAGGAAGGATTTCCCCGACGATGCACAATGGCCATCAATCCAACGGATCTCGCGCTGGCTCTGGCCATGACTCGAAGACCATCGTGATGGGAGCGGGGCCAGCTGGTCTCTGTTCGGCGTATGTGCTCAGCAAGGCCGGTGCGCATGCGACGGTGGTCGAGGCCGCCCCATTCGTCGGGGGACTCGCGCGAACGATCCGTAGGCAATCGGACCACGGGGAGTTCAAATTCGATATCGGTGGGCATCGCTGGTTCACCAAGAACGAAGATCTCAACGATCTCTTCCGGGAAGTCGTGGCTGACGAGCTGTTGTGGGTCAACCGGGTCAGTCGGATCTATTTCGACGGCAAGTACGTGGACTATCCGCTCAAGATCGCGAGCGCGCTGAAGGCCGTCGGCCCGGTCACGGCGGCGCGCGCGGTGCTGGACTATGGGCGCATTCGCGCGAAGCAGCGCGTCAAGCCGGCTGAAGTCAAGTCGATGGAAGATGCCTACATCAACCAGTACGGAGAAACGCTGTACAAGCTGTTCTTTCAGGCGTACTCGGAGAAGGTGTGGGGCCTGAAGTGCGACCAGCTCTCCGGAGACTGGGTCAGCCAGCGAACCAAGGGCATGTCGCTGGTCACCGCGATCAAGGACGCCATCATTCCCTCGAAGGGCAAGGTCGTCAGCCTGATCGATCAGTTCATGTATCCCCGAGAAGGATTCGGTCGATTCTCGGAGCGGATGGCCGATTCGATCGAGGAGGCCGGCAACGAAATCCGGCTCCGGAACGCAGTGGAAAAGATCGTGCTCGACGGCAACCGGGTAACAGGCATCCGGGTCCGAACCGAGAATGGATCGGAGTTCATTGAAGGGGACAACTTCATCTCCTCGATCCCGTTCACCGTGCTCGTCAAGATCATGGAGCCCGCTGCTCCGCAGGATGTGATGGATGCCGCCGATTCACTGACCTTCAGGGACATCATCACCGTCAACCTGATGATCAAGAAACGCCAGGTGACACATGACACCTGGCTCTACGTGCATGACCGCAACATCCTGTTCGGGCGCTTCCATGAGCCGAAGAACTGGAGCCCGGCGATGGTGCCGGGTGACGATTACACGTCGCTCGTGATCGAATATTTCTGCACCAAAGGCGACCATATCTGGAACATGAGCGACGAGCAGCTCGTCAACCAGTCCGTCAAGCATCTCGTTGAAGATCTCGACTTCGTGACGCCGGACGAGGTGATCGGTGGCTTCACGCTCCGGGCGACGAAGGCCTATCCCGTCTACGATCTCCACTATCAGGAACCGCTGCTCAAGATGAAGAACTACATCCAGAGCATCGAAAATCTCCAGTACATCGGCCGGGGGGGGTCGTTCCGCTACAACAATACCGATCACTCAATCGAGACCGGGATGCTGGCGGCCAAGAACCTCCTTGGGGAGCAACACAATCTCGAGGCCGTCAACGCCGACGAGGAGTATCACGAGATCAAGCGGGAACAGGCCAGCGTCGTCTGATCCGGGGCGGAGCGGGCGCCGCCATGCGGTCGCGGGCTCGGTCGATGGGCCGGACACCGTGTCGTGACTGCCCTCGTCGAACGCCATTGATCGCTCTCTTCGCGCCTGATCTGGGCGCCAAGGAAGGACTGATGACCGAAACGAAGGCAAGCGGTCCGGATCCTGAATCGGCCGGGCCCACCCAACTCGATGACGAGGAACTCCAGGTCCAGTCACCGCGGAACGCGACGGGACGGATCGATGGACTCGTCGCATGGGCGCTGCTTTCGCTTGGCTTTCTCGCCTTCATTACCTTCGGATCGGTCGACGCCCGGATCTGGAGGTTCAACAACCTCCAGATCGAATCGCGCTCGGTATTGCGCATCTGGACGCTCCAGGCAGAGTCGCTGCCGCGAGTCGCCCAGCAGTGGATGCTGACCTCGCTCTTCTATGCCTGCATCCTGGCCGTTGTTGTCGGCACCATCACCGGTATCTGGCTTCTCCTCGATTCGGCCGGAACCGGCTCGTCCCGAACACAGGCCGCCGCCGATGATTCATCTGGCGACCCCGCATGACGAAGCCGTCTCGCCCCCGTGCGGCGCGTTCCTGCCATCTCGGGCCCGATGTCGGCTGATAGCGCATCGAAGCCAGCCCCCCTTGCAGAGGCACCCACGCCAGGCAGTTCCTCCCGTTCGCACACGCTCAGTGCGGCGCTTGGAATCCTGCTACTGTGCGTGTGGGTTCTGTGGCGCCTGGGTGGGCTCGATCTGCAGGCCACGATCGATATAGCGGGCTCGGACACCCGGCTCGCCAACACATTTGCTCGGGTCGATCACCCATTCCATGCAACGCGGGCCGCGACCTTGCTCGACAGTATCCAGCGTGGCGAATTCCTGCGCTGGATCGGCAATCACCAGGGTGGCTATCCGGCAGAGTTCTACCCTCTTGGCGTCGCCTGGCTGGATGTCGGGTTGTGGTCCCTCCTGCTCGGCTCCGTGCCGATCATCGCCGTCCATAAACTGGCGGTCATTCTGATCTTCCTGCTCCCCGCCCTTGCGTTCTGGATCATGGCCCGGGGGGACCGCCATGATCCCTGGCTGGCCTTTCTGGCGACCGCCATCCACGTCGCCGTTCCCGGTGACTGGACGAATGGCGGCTATCGTGAACTCGTCGATTGGGGACTCGTCACCAATGTCGCCGGCGCCACCACGGCACTCATCGCGTCGGCCGCCATGGCCCGCGCTGTCCATCGCAGCGAGCGGTCGATGGCCATGCTTGCCGCCCTCACGATTGCCGCCGCGGCGTACACGAATCCACGATCCTTGCTCGCCATTGCCGTCGCCACCGCCGCCGTGCTGGTGGCGGCATTGCTCTTCCCGGACGATCGGTCTTCCAGAGCGTCCGTCTGGACGCCTTTGCGTACCGCGATCGCGATCGCGATCGCGGGCACGCTGCTGGCAGGACCGGTTCTTGTGCCGCTGATTCGCTACCGCGATCTTTACCACTTCGTGAACTACCAGGGGTACGCCACACTCCGCGCCTACTGGGACAGCACGGTCACCGCTGTGACACTCCCCATCCTCGTCCTGTCTGTGGTGGGTGTCGTCCTTACCTTTACCCTCCAGCGACATGTGATCGCCCGCTCGTTCGCGATCGCGCTGCTCGGCTATTCCCTCCTGACCAGCGCCTTGTCTGACTTCGCCTCGCCGGGGAGCGCGCCCGGCAGCGTCATCCAGCAACTGGAAACCCCACGCCTGATGCCTTTTCAGCGGCTGGTGATGATCTATCTCGCGGCCTACACCAGCGTTTGGCTTGTCAGGGCAGGGGCCCGGCTCGCGCGGGTCAGTCTCTCCTCCGCTGCCGCATCGTTCGCGTCCGGCGCGATCGGAGTCGTCGTCCTAGTCGCGATGCTCGGCTCGCTCTGGACGTTGCCGGATGTCTTCACTACCCCTCCGATCGAGACGACCGGGCGAGCGGAGTTCGCGACCTATCGCTCAGCGGTCCGGGTTGCGGACGAGATCCGCGCGCCGGGCACGGCGATCCTGGTCATTGGCAACGAGCTCGATCCCGAGCGCTGGTGGCATCAGCAACTGTGGGGCCCGCTGGACAGTGACGCGCCATTCTTCTACGACGATTGGCTCTGGTACTGGCACCTCGATCATGCCGGGCCATACAACGCGCGAAACGGTCATGCTTATCCCGATTCCGGGCGAGCACTCGCCAGTTCCTACTTCCAGGCTCACGGGATTGGAGCGGTCGTGGTGACCGACATGGCCGTCCGGTCCGGCAGCGACCCACGCGTCGTCGCTGCATCCGACCCTTCGCTACGCCTTGCGCGCACGATCCGGAACTGGGACGTGTACAGCGTGGCCCAGCCAACCCCGATTGTGACGGACGGTCCAACGCTTCCGACCGCGCTTTCCATCGGGAATCTCGAAATCGAAGCGACGTTCCTCGATGCCGAAGGTGTGGTGACGATCCGCCGCAACTGGTTCCCGCGCTGGCAGGCGACCGCCGACGGCGCCGCCGTCGCGATTTCCCGCACCGTCGATGGCTACATGGACGTGACCGTGCCACCCGGCACGCGGTCGCTGGAGCTCACCTACGTCGTCACGCCGGTGGACTGGGCGACGCGATTCGGCGCTGTGGTTGGTCTACTGTGGGCAGTCGGTTTGGCGTTTGGGCGCAACTGGTTGCCCGGCAGGCAACACGTTCGACGCTGGCGACGAACTTCGCCTGTTCAGGATCGCGCCGGCGAGTCCGTGGCGTGAGATTCGCCGCTCTCCAGAAAGCGGTCGCCGGTCGCGGAAACGGTCCATCGCAATCGTCCCCGTCCGAAGTAATTGGGCTTCAGCAATCCACGCGTACGTGCGCTCACGAACAGTGCTTCGACGAAAGCCTCCGGCACATCGAGTTCGCGGGCGACATCCGGGGTTTGCGTACCGGGCGTGAATCCATCGCTCATGGCGCGAATGACGGCGAGCAACCGACGCAATGATGCATCGAGCGGAGATTGTGACGTCGTTGTGGCCAATCGTGTGCCTCGTCCTGGACCGCTCGGGAACGCCCGACGCTCACCCGCAAGGGGTTATCGTGCCACAACACCCCATTTCGTCAATGTTCATGCCTCTGATTCAAGCGAATCGGCTGGCCGGCGCTGGTATGCTTGAGCGGGTGAAGAGTACTCGAGTCTCCGCCCATGACGCAGCAACCGCGGTTTGCCCGCGACCAGGATGGATGTGGTTTGACTTTTCGTGATGTCCTGGGGACCCTCGATCTCGATCTTGTTTCGCCCCACTTCCCTGGGGGAACCCTGTACAGTGCGCTCTACGACCGGGATTTGATGCGCCTTTCCGACCGAGGCGGCGCGAGCGGCATCATCGGCAGCCGGTGGGCTGATATCTGTGCTCATGCGCTCCATCACACCCCCGGCCTGATCGCACCGCTCCAACCGGAGACGACTGAACTGGTGATCGATCACGTCATCCGGCTCGACGATATACCGGCAATCGCCTCGCAGGCTTCGCGACTGAAACTCCAGAACCCGGATTTTCTGTTGATTCACGAGGATCCGGAAGGCCAGCATATGCTTGCCGCCGATGCGAAATTCTCGATCGACACCGCAAAATCCCGGCAGGTGAGCGCCGATGTCGTCACCTCCCTGATTGCAATGGGCCCGGCAATCGGGAGGCTTGTCCCCACGCTTCGCCCGGATGCCAATGTGCGCGACGGTGTTTTCCTCAGCCCGGATTATTCATTGACGCGCAGGCTCCTGCAGACGCGGCGTGGCCTGCAGCGCGTCACCATTGCCGACCATGAGGTCTGCCTGATCCCTGTTGACGCCCCGGGATTCCTGGAGTCACTCGGTCACGAGCGCCTTATCGGTCGCCTCGCCACGCGCGACAACCTGCCGCTCGATCATCTCGAGAGCCTTGCGCTGACTCTCTTTTACCTGCGCGTGGCGCGCGCATTGATCGGCTGCTGGCTCGACCAGACCGGTCCCCTGCTGGTCTACATGGATACGCCCTTCGTTGAGCTGGAAGTCGTCGAAGAGAATGTCGACCGCGACTCTTTGGCCGCCCTCGACGCCTGGCGGCTCGTCATGCGCTGGAACGACATGGCCGATCAGACGCGGCGTCAGCGAGCCGCGATCGATCATGTCACGGCGTTGCCCATTACCGGCAAGGACCTGCGTGGGCGAATTGATCTGGCGGCTCGGGCGGGCGGTGTCGAACCGCCGTCAACCAACCGGGTTCGCCGACTTCTTGGTGCCTGGTATCGCGAACGGTATCGGGAGCGTTTCGGTCCGCTTCCCCCACCCGTCGACGATTTGGACGACCTGCTCTCCCGCCTGGCCGTGTTCGGCCGCACCCTGCGTCCCGCCCTGGAACGCAAAACCGACGAGGTGATCTCGGATCTCGTCTCCGCTTCCGACCTCGCCGCCGATATGGTCGATGCGGATGCTGTTGCCGCGGGCTGACACGTGCGTTCCGTCCCGTTCGGCCGCAGACAGCGCCGAACGGGACGGGTATACTCATCCGGCAATCGCTGGTCCCGCCATACACCCACGGTCCGGGCAACTGGACAGCATGGCGCGTAGCAACCGACGTCGATGACCCGTCTGGCGGATCTCCGAACCTGAGCGATTGACGACGCATCATGTCATCCTTCGCTAGCGGACCAAACACTTGCGACAAGCGCTCGAAAGGGGCAATCGATCGATGGCAGATGCCACCATCCCCGCGTCAACGGTCACGGTTACGGTCAATGGGCAGGAGCGTTCGGCGGAAGTCGAGCCGCGTACGCTCCTCGTCCACTTTCTTCGGGACGAGCTGGGGCTGACCGGAACCCACGTTGGCTGCGACACGAGCCAGTGCGGGGCGTGCGTTGTCACCATCGATGGCGTGACGACGAAGTCGTGCACGAAGTTCGCGGTCCAGGTCGACGGCGCCACCATTCAAACGATCGAGGGCGTTGCGGCAAACGAGGCCTATCATCCGGTTCAGGAAGGATTCTGGGAAATGCATGGTCTCCAGTGCGGCTATTGCACCCCTGGAATGATCATGTCCACGATCGCCTTGCTCGAACGCAACCCGAACCCGTCCGAAGAAGAGATTCGCCACGAGCTCGAAGGCAACTTCTGCCGCTGCACTGGATATCAGAACATTGTGCGATCGGTTCAGTACGCGGCGGGCAAGATGAACGGTGGCGCGCCGATCTAGCGGACGGACCACGAGAGCACCGTTACGCCGCGTCGGCAACGCCGGTCCAGAGTGGCATGAATGGCTTGTGGAGACTCGCTCAGGGGAGAATCAAACGTGTTTCCAACCTCGTTCGCCTACCATCGGGCCGAGAGCGTGACCGACGCAATAGCCGTTCTTGCCGCCAATCCCGACGCCAAGCTCCTGGCTGGAGGACACTCGCTGATTCCCGCCATGAAGCTTCGGCTCGCGGCGCCAGCCATGCTCGTGGACATCACCCGACTCACGGAGCTTAAGGGCGTCGAGGTCGGTGCTGGGGGCGTCACGATCGGCGCGATGGCAACGTATAACGACGTGCGGGATGCACCCGGCATCGGCGTTACGTATCCAATCCTGAACGAGGCAATCCACAGGATCGGCGATCAGCAGGTGCGTGCTCACGGCACGATCGGCGGCACGCTTGCGCATGCTGATCCTGCTGCCGATTTCACCGCCGTGTTCCTCGCACTGGGGGGTCAGATCGTCGCCACCGGCTCGGCTGGCGATCGGACGATTCCGGCGGAGGAGTTGTTCGTGGATCTGTGGACCACGTCGCTCCAGCCCGACGAGATCGTCACATCGATCACGCTCCCCCTACCGGCCCCGGGCACGATCATGGGCTATGAGAAACACGCCCATCCCGCGAGTGGTTATGCCGTGGTCGGTGTTGCCGTTGTCATCAGGCGCGATGCCGATCTGGTCAGCTCCGCCAGCATCTGTGTCACGGGCGCAACGTCGATTGCGACTCACGCTCGTGCCAGCGAGCAGGCGCTTGTCGGCAAGCCCTTGACGAAGGAGACGGTTGCGGCCGCCGCCGCGGTCGCCGCGGATGATCTGGAGATCAACGGCGATCACTATGCATCGGTGGAGTACCGGGCGAACCTAGTTCGTGTTCTCACACGACGTATCATCGAACGCATTGCCGGACTCTGAGAACACACCTCACGGATGAGCGGGCCGGATAGCAGCACAGGAAATCGAGATTGCGTTCCGATTTCCTGGCTCGCCGGCTCGATGCGTGCAGCTTGCCCGGTCGTGGGTAATCTGCGTCCGGGGCGATCGGAGTCGTTGCGTTAGTGACGCGCGGTCGACTGTGCACGTCCGCGGGGCGAGGCGGCTTGAGCGGCGGAGGACAGCGTTTCGAGACCGGAGTCTGAAAATCGCTAATGGTCGGGACCGATTCGGGCGCATGGGACGGCCAACGCCTTTGGCGTAAGCCTGAGACGCCGGCGCCGACAGGTTTGCTCAAGGGTACCGCCGGACGAGCCGTAGTACCCGAAGGCAGGGGTCAGAGAAGCCGGATGAGGGCGACCCAGGCGACGATCTGAACGACTACCGCGGCGGCGAGCAGGAAACGACTCGCGAATCGATCCAGCGGCGAGATAAACCAGGCGGCAGCGATATTCATCAATGTGAGCATCGCCGTCAGCAACGGTAAGCGCCACAGGCTTGTGTAGTGCGCGAAGTTCTCCAGCGTGCCCGATGCGCTGACATGCGTGGCGAACGTGGGCGCAAGCGTTTCGGCCCGGTTCGCAACGAGAATCGCCATCGCCGCCAGACCCACGAGGCCGATGCCGATCGTACTCAAGGCGGCCGCATCGTTGACGAGGTCGGCTTG
>CADCWJ010000287.1 GCA_902806365.1 uncultured Thermomicrobiales bacterium | reverse complement strand
GCGGCAACATCGATCGGCGTGCCGAAGATCCCCTCCAGCGAGATGTAGAGCGTGCCGATGACGCGGTCCAGTTCGTAGCCCCGGTGCCCCCACTGGCCGGGGAAGATGTCGCCCCAGAACCCGTAGGCGAGCAGGACCCCGGCGACCACCGGCAATATCCAGCCGATCGTTCGCCGGGTCGCCTCCAGGATCAGCACGATGCAGAGCGTGCCCATCCAGACATCGGTCTCGTTCGGCCGGGCCGCGCGGTAGATGAACTCGTCGAAGTCGAGGATCGGGTAAAGGGTGACCGCGATGCTCGCTCCGCAGAGTGCCAGATCGACGATCGAGACCCGCCGGCCCTTTCCTCGCCGCCAGGGATACATCAGGAAGGTCAGGACCAGCGCGACTCCGAGAAAGGTGGTCCGGTAGATCTGGGTCGAGATGTTGACCCGTGTCGCGTAGAGCGCGTAGACGGACAACCCCACCGCCAGGACCGTGACCACGAACGCCCAGAAGCCGATCAGTTTCCGGGTCGGGCTCTCCGCTTCGAGCGTCTCGATCAGTTCCTGATTGTCCTCGGTGGAGATTTCACCTGGTCGCAGCACCTCGGTGCTGTCGTCGCCGTTGGCGGTGGACAAGGTCACATGCGGCACGGTGGACGGCGTGCGTGACGTGGTGTCCGTCGATCGGTCCCGCTCCATCTCAGCACTCCCCATCCGGATCGAACGCCCCCGCGAGCCGCGAGATCAGGGGCTCACGCGCGATATGGAGGCGGGCCGGGGCCGACCCCTGGACCATTGGAAACAGGGCGATCTCCCGGTCGCCGATCCGCAGCCGGTGCCTCCCGACCTGGTCGACCCGGATCGTCAGCTCGGCATGGGCCTGGAGTGGCACCATGACCTGGAACCCGTCGGCGACCGGCTCGACCCGCCCATCCCAGGCGTAGTATTCAGCCGAAGCGGCGTTGTCGGTCACCACCCGGGTCCGCAGCAGCGAGCGGTCGCCTGCCACCTCGAAGGTCTCGCGGACATCGCCACCGAACATCGAGTTGCGAAAGACGAGGGTGACGGCCTCGCCGCGCCGCACGCTGGCGCATGTCGCGATTTCCCCACCCGGAGAGGACACGCGAAGGACAGTGACCGGGATCAGCCCCGCGCCGGCAACGAGAACGATCGCCAGCACGAGGCCGGCGATCGCTCGTGGCGAGATCATGCGGGTCGGTTATTGACCCGGCACTGGCGAGGCAACCGGTGTGGCGACGGTGATGCCCTGCTCCTCGTAATAACGCAGCGCGCCCGGGTGGTACGGGATCGGAGAGTTCTTGACCGCGTTCTCCAGCGTCAACTCCGCCGCCGCCGGATGCGCCGCCGCGAGCGCGGGCTGCCCCGCGAACATGACGCTCGTGATGGTGTAGGCCAGTTCCTCGTCCATCTCGGCGTTGACCACCAGCACGTTCGGTACGACCACGACTTCGACTTCCTCGGCCTGGTTCGGATACGTGTTGGCCGGGATCGTGGCGGTGGTGTAGAACGCGCCGTACGCCTCCTGCAGGGCCGGGGCGACTTCGGCGTGCGGCAGCAGCTTCATCGTGATGTTCGGGGTCGCGCCGAGGTCGGTGATGGCCGATGTCGGGAGGCCGCCCGACCAGAAGAAGGCATCGAGCTTGTTGTCCTTCATCGCGCCGGCCGATTCGGCCACTCCCAGCCGCTCGACCGTGATCCCGCTGGCCGGGTCGATCCCGGAAACGGTCAGCATCCGGTTCGCGATCACTTCGGTACCGCTGCCCGGCGAGCCGACCGAGACGCGCTTGCCGGCCAGATCGGCCACGGTGTTGATGCCGGAAT
>CADCWJ010000286.1 GCA_902806365.1 uncultured Thermomicrobiales bacterium | reverse complement strand
GCACACCCTGCCTCCCGAGCGCGTCCTGGTTTCTCGCGATCCAGAGGATTTGCCCTGGCGCGCCGTAGGCGACAAGCACGACGCGCGCCGCACTCTGCCCGATGCGTTCGAGCGATTCGCGATCGTCGACGGGGTCCGCCGATCCCCCGTCCCAACTTCCGGCCGGGACGAAGCCGGGCCAGCGATGCATCAGCCGCGCCGCCGCCCCGGCCGCAACGCCCGGAGCGCCGCCCAGCAGGAAGACACCGGCAGGGCCAAGGCGAGCGATGTGCTCGACGAGATCGACACCGGTGACTCGTTCGAGGGGGCGCTTATGCGTCTCCGCGGGCCACAGCCAGCGTGCCGCGAGCACGACTCCGATCCCATCCGCCGTCGTCCGGTCCGCCCTCTGGAGCGAGGAGCGAAAGTCCGGATCGTGGCGGGCCATCATCACGTATTCCGGATTCAGGGTAACGAGATGCCGACATCTGGGGACAGATGAGCCCAGGGTGGACTCCATCCAGCGTACCGCGTCTTCCGCGCCGCCGGGATCGATCGGGAGGCCCATGATATCGAGCCTGGTGCGCTGGTCGGGCGGAGCCTGGCCGCTCAGAAGTCGAAGTCGATTCCGTCGAAGACCGAGCCTGCCGCGTCGAGCATTCCGGCCAGACCTTCACTCGTGTCCTGGAGACCGCCACCAAAGACATCCGCCATGCCCTGGAAGCCGCCCTCCGGCATGTTCGGCATGCCGATGTCCGGGGCATCGAGGTTTGGGACGCCAACCTCGCCACCGAACGCGTTGCCCGGCCCGCCACCTGGTCCGCCCAAGTGGCCGAGCATCTGACCGGTCATCCATGTATCAATCAGGACATCGCCTGCCCGTTCGTATCCGCCGGGGCCGCCCGGCCTCCCCACTTCCTGGAACCAGCCGGGGCTTGACGCGCCGACCTGCGCGAACTTGCAGAGCCAGTCGCGCTCGATGCCGAAGGCGACCGCGTACGAGAGATACTGGTCGAAGATGCCGCGCGCTTCCTCCAGCGGCCCGTGCCGCTCGATCGATTCGAGATAGCGCTTGAAGGCACGCCACTTTGCGGCAGCCTCGGCGCCATGTCGGGTCTTCTGGGGCATCGCGGTGCTCATCCGGAGCAGCGCGGCCCAGATAATGACGGCCGCGATCGTGGTCAGGATCGCAAACGGATCAACGCGCACGGTCAGGAAGATGCCGACCACGAGCGAGGTGACGAGGCCGAGCCATCCCAGCCGCCGCCAGCGCCGCCGTGTCTCCGACGGCGACCGCTTAAAGTAGTCGCGATCGACCATCTCCTGGTAGAGATCGTCCCGGATCTCCTCTTCATGCCCTTCGAACCGGTGCTTGACGTCGCCCAGATGGACCTCTTCGCCCGGTTCCGGCATGTGGCCGAACAGCACCTGAAGCAGATCGCGCTCCAGGCGGGAGGTGACCTTTTTGGGATCCCTCGCGATCAGCAGGTAGTCATGCCCGCGGGCGGGCCCGTCGACCACCTGATCCACGATCTGGATCGCGCCATGCCGGCCGAGCCCCAACAGCGTCGCAACGACATCCCGGTGATGCACGCGTTCGTCGACAAGTGTTCCAGCGGCGCCCGGTGGAAGATCATCCGGCGGTTCCGGGATGATGTCGGCGACGATGCCAATCGCGGGATCGCGTCCCTGGGTGAACCACAGGATCACGATCGCGACGAACCCACCGACACCGACGATCAGCATTGCGACGATGAACACCAGGTGCAGCCACGCCTCGGCTGGATCCATCAACGGCCCAACTCGCGAGCGCGACCGGGTCGGTGCCTAGCGGAACCCACGTCCACCCCCGCCGCCGCCACCGCCGAAACTGCCGCCGCCACGGCTCCCTCCGCCACTGAAGCCGCCGCCACCACCGAAACTGCCGAACGAACCGCCACCGCCGCCGGAACTGCTGGCGAACGCCTTGGCCACTGTGCCCAGCATGCCGAGCAAGCTGTTGCTGCCACCCTGCAGGCCGCGCCCGGCGGCGTCACTGGAGCCCTGAAGATCGGGCATGTCGGATCCGCCCCCGCCACCCGGACCGCCTAGGCCACCCGGACCGAATCCTCCGCCTTGGCCACCCGGGTTCACCGGCCACCCGCCGCCGCCGGCATAACCACCGGGGATCGTGGTCCAGCCGCCGCCCATCCGGCGGCGCGATCGTCGCTGGTAACCGCCGCCGAACTGGGGACCACCAAGAATGACGAGCGGGCCATCGCCGCCATACCACTCGGGCGTTGGCGTCGCGACATGGGCGAACTTGGTCACCCACGATTCTTCCAGCCCAAAGGCCACGGCGTATGGGAGATACTTGTCGAAAATAGCCTTCGATTCGGCGAGGTCGAGCCGGTTGTCGATGTCATCGAGGTAGGCCCGGAAGGCTCGCCACTTCGCGGCCGATTCGGCGCCCGCCAGCGTCTTGGCAGGCATCGCCCGCGAGAGCCGGTCGGCCAGCAGCATGAAGACCAGGCCGACGAGGAGGGGGAAGACGACCCACCCGGTGAGTTGCCCGGTGGCGAGAAAAACCACGACCGCGATGCCAACGGCAGCCAACGGGATCATCTTGTAGATCCGCTTCCAGCGCGCCCGGGTCTTGTCTGGCGCTTCCCGGAAGTACTGGTGATCGACGAGTTCTTTGTAGAAACCGGCACTGATCCGCTCGGCTTCGGACGCGAACGCTCCGGCGACCGACGGCATCTGCTTCTTCGTTCCGGCCGGGGCCCCGGCACCGAAGACCACATCCAGCAGTCCCTGCTCGTACGGCTCGAGCGGGACGTTGTGGGCGAGCAACTCGAACTCGTATTCCTGAGCCATGTTTCCGACGTCGACGGTACCCATTCGCAGTACGCCGCGGTTGGCGAGGTCGAGCACGGTCGCGACCACATCCCGCGTCTGCGCGGTCTCGTCGATCAGGGTGCCGGCGGCGCCGGGGTGCAGATCGTCCGGCGGCTCGGTGATGTACTCGGCGACGGCCCCGATCTCCGGATCACGTCCCTTGGCGAACCAGGAGACGAGGGCGAACGTGCCCCCGATGAAGAGCAGGCCAAGACCGGAGGCGAGCAGGGCCGTTCCCGCGAACGCCCGCTGTTCTTCGGTCTCCTCGCGCTGCTGGCGAATCTGGTCGTCGAGGCGCTGCCAGGACGGCACCTGGGCCATGGTGATCGGCGGGAACTGGAGGCTCACCTCGAACTCGTCGCCCTCGCCGAGATCGTTCATGGTCCAGGTGTAGGACGTGCCGTTGATGGCGGGATTCTCGGGAAAGGCGACGGTCTGCTCCACCGGTACTGCCTCGGGCAGGTTGAGGGTGACGGTCGCAGCATTGACGGGCGCGATGTCGGTGACGGCGCTGGTGATCGCGTACCACCAGACCTGCTGGTTGGCGGGCTCGAGATCGGGATAGACGCGAATGCCGCCAAGCACGTCATATTCGAGCAGGATCAGGCGGGTGTCGTCATTGCCGACGCTGGAGGTGGGAGTAAAGCCATAGTCGATGACCAGCTCTCCCGATTGCTGCTGATAGGTGAATGTGCCGGGGTCACCGTCGTATCGCCGGGATGTGAGGTAATCGAGCGGTTGGGGATCACCACTCGCGCCTTCGGCGACCGCTACGCTGACATTATCGAGGCCCTCGACATTGCCGAGCGGGATGTTCGCGAATCCGTTGCTGAACCGCCCGTTGAACCGGACGACCTGTCGCTCGGCAACGTGCATCGTACCGTCGCGGCGCACGTCGATGGTGACGTCGTACGTCTCCCAGACAACATCGCTGGTATTCTGGGCCCGGCTGGGGGATGGAAAGGCGACAACCCCCAGAAGCAAAAGCATTCCTGCGAGCGCAACGGCCCACCGCCAGGGCGGCTCGTGGCGGCCGGCTCGATGCGCTGCTCGATGCGCTGCTGGCTTCGACGATTGAACGCACGGCATGATCTGCAACACTCCCTGACCATCGGTGAATTCCAGCACGCCTCGCCGGGCGCCCCCGCCTCGGACGGATCGTGGGGCCCGCGAAATAGTCCCGTCAGTATCGCACGCCGCCAAGGACACGATTCGCTACACTTCAAGGGTTGAGGGGCAAGGGACAGCGACCATCGATTCACATCGCCGTTCACCAACGCTCACCGCCCGCCCCACATTCCTGGATTTATCCGCACCTTCAGCACGGTCAGGATCATCGACATGACGCGTGATACGGCCACGAGGCGACCTTTCGCCGGCACGTCCACCGGGAACCACGGTCTCACCCGGCCCGAGGTCGAAGCGGTCCTGCAGCAGTTCGGGTATCGGGCTACGGGACCACGGTCGACGGTGATCGACGCCGTGATCGCGCATCGACGTCCGTTCACCGCCGAGCAACTCGTCGCCGAGGTGTCCGGCAGCCGCACCGGCCCCAGCATCGGGCGGGCCACGGTGTACCGCACGCTCGAGATCCTCGCCGCCGTCGATGTACTGACCAGAATCATCCAGCCGGATGGCCACCCGGCCTACGTTTGCGACTCGCTTGGGCACCGCCATCATCTGGTCTGCTCGGGGTGCGGCACGGCGGTCGCGTTCACGAAGTGCCCGGTCGATGACCTTGTCCGGGTTCTGACGAAAGATACGGAGTTCGCGATTCACGATCACCTGCTGGAGGTGTTCGGCGTCTGCCCCTCGTGCCAGGCGGGCGCCTCCTGAGCCTCGCAAGTAGACCCCTTGTTGACACCTGGTATCAACAAGTGATAGGTTGATCGACTTGGATCGTTCGCATCATCGGGTACAGGCGACCGGTCGCCGCAGCGAGTGGCACGATTCCGGGGCATGACACACGGCTCGACTTGCTTCCAGGGGTGGGCACCAGCT
>CADCWJ010000285.1 GCA_902806365.1 uncultured Thermomicrobiales bacterium | reverse complement strand
GCCACCACCAGCAGGATCGGAAAGCTGGGCGCGAAGCCGATGCACGCGAACAGCACACCGGTCCAGGCCAGGGCGATCCCGGTCAGGCGCGTTCCATATCTGTCGGCGAGCCACCCGAAGAACGGCTGGGAGATCGACGCCGATCCGCTGTAGGCGAGCGACACCAGCCCGACGGTCTTGAGATCGAGATCGAACCGCCCGATCAGCAGCGGATACATCACGGGCAGGATGCCCGAATACATATCGACCGTGAAATGCCCTCCGGCGAGCACCATCAGCGGTCGATTACGTACGGCGGACATGAACGGTGATGTAGCCATCGCGGCGATAGACCCTTCGGAGCGGCGTTCTCAGTCGACGGTTGACCGGGAAGATTCAGAGCGGGCACGTCTCCATGATCCTACCGCGATCTCGCGCCCGCAGGGTCCGTCGTTGGCGCCGCGATCAGCCGTTATGCAGGGAATGGCTCCGTTCGGCTATAATCCTCCAGTTACGGAGATGGCGCCAAGCGCCTCTCCTGTGTGCGTTGAAACCCCAGAGCTCGAGGAGAGTGTTCCCGAATGGCAGAGAGCGGCGGCCCCGTGCGGCTTACCGAACAGGACATGGCGTTCATCCTGTCGATCCTGAGAGCGTCCTCGTCGCCGGTAACGACCGCGACTCTTGTCGCTGAGCTTCGGAACCAGGCCACCCGCTAACTTCTCCCGTCGTGGCGCCGGCAGCGGGGACACCCGATTACGAGGGGCGCCGCGCGCGACGTATCGCCTCACTTCCTCCCCTTTATTGCCATCGCTTTCCCTTCAATACCGAATCAAGGAGCTGACCGCGCATGGTCGCTGAACAGGCTACACGCGAGCCCGATTTCACCGGGACCAGGAAGTTCAAGACGATCGGCGCACGTGCATTCGAGGTGCTGCGAGCCCACGGCATGTTCATGTCCGGGAATGCGCCGATTCGTATTCCTGTCGAGGAGTTGACTGACTTTCTCGTCGACAAGGACGGCGTCAAGAAGGCCGACGTGCTGACCGCTCTCCGGGAGAACCCGGACATCTTCGCGATCGAGACCCGGGATGAGGTCGAGTACGTCGTGACCACCCGGGAAGGTCATCCGCCCAACGCAGGCACGCTCGGAATCACGCATTCGTTCGCGGAGCGATTCATGACCCCGGAGCCAAAGCCGGTGCGCCCGGTCAGGCCACCGGTGGTTCGGGTTCGGGTCGACCCCAACTGGGCGACGTACGCTGTGCCCGATTTTGGCGACGAGGACGACACGGTCGATGAGGTGGATATCGTCGCCGCATCTGCTGACGCGCCGACCCATCTGGACGCGGAAACCGTCGCTCCCGAGCCATCGCTCACCGCGCCCGTCCTGGACCAGTCGCTGCCGATCGTGGATCTCGTCGAGGAAGCCGCTCCGCTCGTGCCCGCGGAGCCGGCGGCGGAAGAGCAACTGGAGGAAGTGGTCGCCGCGACCCAGCCGGAAGTCGCCGTCGAGGCCGAGCCGGAACCAGTCGCGGCACAGGTCGCGGAGCCGGCGATCGAATCGGTCGAGACGTCACCAGTCGCCGAGCCAGAGATCGAGCAGACCGTGGAACCGGCTGTCGAGCCGGTCGTTGCGCCGCCGCTCGTGGTGCCGCCGGTGGCTCAAGTCGTCGCTCCGCCTGTGACGGCACCGCCAACGCCGACGTTCCGCGTGTCGGACCTTTCGGCTTACGCTGACGAGGCGGTCGCGGCCGCCATCGATGAGCGGCTTGCCAGCGATTCGCGCTTTGCCCACTTCGCCGGACAATGGATGCTCGAAGAGCGTGTGCCGCGGCTCAGCCGCGGCGATCTGCGGCGGATGAAGGAGTACATCCAGGAGCAGGAACAACCGCTGACCGATACGACGCTGGTGCAGGATATCCTGAATGTCCGCCCCAACTCCGTCGAATTCCCCTTGATGCAGTTCGCCGTCAACTTCCGCCTTTCGCGGGAGCATCGTGACTTCGACTTCGTCGGCACCAACGGCCAGCGATTCTGGAGTACGAGCGGCCTGCCGCAGATTGGCACCACCCGCCGCAAGCCGAATGAGATCGGTACCGACTACCGGTTCCTGCTCGACGAAGGGGCGTCCGCTGATGCGGTCGGCACCGCAACGTCGATCGACCATGTGCTCTCGTTCTACGAACATTCGCTCGGTCTGCTCCCCTACGATGCCGAGATGCAGACGTTGCTGCCCAGGCAGGTGTCCGACGATCAGCGGGCCGCGGTACTCACGTTCGAGATCCCGCAGTCGTACACCACCTATCTGGTTGAGCTCCGCTATCCGACGCCCAACCGGGGAGGGTTCCTGCTCGGGCTCGACGATTTTTACGCCGACAATCTCGTGCCGGGGGCGATGATCTCGATTGCCGCCACCGAGAACGATGGTCATTTCAGGATCGAGTACCTCCCGGCGGCCGACCAGAATGCGCGATTGATGGAGCTGGATGATCGGCGCTCGGCCCGCTACCTGTTCCGGCCGGCCACGATAACCTGCGAAGTCGATCCGGACTGGCTGATCAGCGAGGATCGCTTCCCCCGGCTGGGATCCGAGCGGCCGCTCGACGACAAGGTCCGGCGGCGTCCGGAGGCGGTCGTCGACGCTACGTTCGTACGGATCGGGATCGAGGACGGTGACAGCTTCATCGCCTCGTTCCCCGATCTCCTCGCGGCCGTCAACATCGAGCGGCCGTTCTCGCCGACCCTGCTGAGGACGGTCCTGGAACAGGATGCCAGGGTCACCGGCGACGGCTCGGACACCTATACCTATGTCGCTGCTTCCTGACGACGACCACCTCCGCGTGTTCTCGATCGACTCGCCTGAGGATGAGAGCGAGTTGGATGAGGGTTTCGAAGACGAGCCGCCCGTTGAGAAGCCAGCGGTGGCCGACGTGCTCGAATCGCTCCGGGCGGGTGAAGCTCGCCCGGCCACACTGGTCGGCTTTTCCGACCTGGAGTCCGCCGACGCCGCTCTTGTAGCGGCGGCCTGGCTAGAGGTGCCATCAGCGACGAGACTGGCCGCCGTTCAGGCGCTCGTCGATATGGTCGAGGAGCGCCTGGACTTCCATTTCGGGCGATTTTTTCGGGTCGCTCTCGACGATGACGATGCACGCGTTCGCCAGCTCGCGATCACCGGGCTCTGGGAGGACGAGGGGACTGACCTCCCGGGCCGTCTCTGCAAGGTGATGGAGTCGGACGTATCGCAGGATGTCCGCGCGCAGGCGGCACAGGGCCTGGCGCGGTTCGCCGACCTTGCCGAGCTGGGACAGCTCGATCCAGGCGTCGCCGCCGATCTTCGGGAACGGTTGTTTGCCGTAGCCACGGACGAAGACCAGAGCTGGCATGTCCGGCGTCGCGCGGTCGAGGCCGCTTCATCGTTCGGAACCGACCCGCGCTTGCCTGACCTGATCGAGCGGATGTTCGAGGAAGACGAACTCGGTCTCCGCGCCTCCGCCGTCTACGCGATGGGTCGCGCCATGGACAGCCGTTGGCTTGCGACGACCATCAACGAGTTCGTCAGCGACGATGCCGAAATCCGCTACGAGGCGGCACGCGCCGCGGGACTGCTGGCCGATACCGATGCGCTCCCGGGGTTGTCCGAGTTGGCGCAGGATGAAGATCTGGAAGTGCGTCTCGCCGCGATCGGTTCGATCGGGCAGATCGGAGGCCCGTCCGCGGTGCGCATCCTGCGCCGACTCCTGGACGACGCTCCGGACACCGATGAAGAGGCGATCGATGACGCGCTGATCGAAGCGTCGATCGTCGCAGATCCGCTCTCACTCGATACCGGGGATGCGCCCTGACCCCGCTCACCGGAAGGAGCGCTCTCATCGTTTCCGAGGCCCTTGTCCCTTCGCATCACCCGCTGTCGACTCCCGAGGAGACCTGGGATGAGCAGCTTACGCGAGCTGGCGGACATCTGCTCCAATCGTGGAAGTGGGGTGCGTTCAAGCAGCGACACGGCTGGTTTCCCGAGCGGATGCTGGTCGAATCGCCTTCAGGCATCGCGATGGCCCAAGTGCTGTACCGGCATCGTGGGCCGGTCAGCATCGGCTATGTGCCTCGCGGACCCGCGATCTCTGGCGATGCCAATGCCCTCTGGCCCGAGCTTCGCTCCCGAATCGATCACGGGGCGCTCCGGCACCGGACGCTGATGACCGTTGTCGAACCCGACCGCTCGCTCTCCATCGCTGGCCGGTTCCGGGACGCGGGTGTGGTGCGCGGCCCGGCCCACGTGCAGCCGGGACGAACGGTGAAGGTCCCCCTGCTCGACGACGAAGCCATCCTGGCGCAAATGCACCAGAAGACTCGCTACAATGTGCGGCTCGCCCAACGTCGCAATGTCCGGATCGAGCATCGCGATTCCGACAAGGAGTCGGTGGATCTCTTCTATCGCCTGATGGAAGATACCTCCACGCGCAACCAGTTCGCGATCCACGCATACGCGTATTACGACGATTTTCTCCGTATCTTTGGCGACGACGCGACGCTTCTGTTCGCGCGCGTCGATGACGACAACATCGGCGCCGTCCTGATTGCGGCCGCGTTCGGGAGCGAGGCGATCTACATGTACGGTGCGTCGTCGTCCAAACACAGGGCGGATGGCGCGGCGTTCCTGCTGCAATTCGAGGCGATGCGATGGGCGCGCTCGCGCGGTTGCAACACGTACGACTTGTGGGGGATTCCGGATGTCGACCCGGATAGCACTCGAAGCGACGACAAGACCACCATCGCCGGCACCAGGGGTGAAGATTGGCGAGGGCTCTTCCGGTTCAAGACCGGTTTCGGCGGCCAGATCGTCACCTACCCGATGACGATGGAGCGGCGGCATGTGCCCATACTGCCATCGATCGCCCGGAAGCTCAGCGGGATCCAGGCGTAACCGTGGCCGGTCAGCCGCTGACGGCACCACGGTCTTCCTCCCTTGCTCAACTGGCCGCAAACCTGACCGATGCAAGGATCGTCGGCGACGGCAACGTGGCGGTTTCGGGGATCCAGTACGACTCGCGCCTGGTACGGCCGGGCGATCTCTTCGCGGCTCTTCGTGGCGATGACGACGGGCACCGGTTCATCCCGGCCGCGATTGCCAACGGGGCCGTCGCGATCCTTGCCGAGCGCGATCCGGGAATGGACGTGCCACGGATCGTCACTCCGGACAGCCGGGCCGCCCTCGCCCAGTGCGCGGCGTCCTTCTACGGGGATCCCAGCCGCAACCTGACCACCATTGGCGTTACCGGGACGGATGGTAAGACGACCACGAGTCACCTGGTCGACCATGTCCTGCGCCAGAGCGGTCATGTCACCGGAATGATCGGAACCGTCGGCATCACGATCGGGCACAAACGCTCCGACGAGTTGCCACACCAGACGACACCGGAGTCGAACCTGGTGCAGGGATATCTGCGAGAGTTGGTGGAGGCCGGCGGGGATACCGCGGTCATCGAGGCCACATCGCATGGCCTCGCCATGCACCGGCTCGACGGCGTCGCGTTCGACATCGCCGGCGTGACGAACATCACGCGCGAACATCTCGAATATCATGGTACGGTCGAGCGATATCGCGCGGCGAAGGCGATACTGCTCCAACGTGTCGCCGCCCGTGGCGGTGTTGTCGTCCTCAACGCCGATGATGATGGTGCGATGGCGGTGTTGTCGTCTGCGACTGGTGCGCAGATCGTGCGCTATAGCATGGCGGGGCGGGATGCCCGCATCGCCGCTCGCAACGTACACCTTGGAATCGACGGCACGACGTTCGATGTCGTCGTCGATGGGCAGTCAACGTCCGTTGCGTTGCCACTGATCGGTGACTTCAATGTCGCCAACGCGCTCTGCGCGCTCGGCGTCTGCTGTGCCGCCAGTGTGCCGATACGCGATGCGGCCGCGGCGCTCGCCAGCGCGCCCGGAGTGCCCGGCCGACTGAACCGGATCTCCGAAGGGCAGCCGTTTGCGGTGGTTGTCGACTATGCGCATACCCCCGAATCGCTCCGCAAGGTTCTCGCGCTGCTTCGCCAGTTGGGATCCGGCGGACGGCTGATCGTCGTCAGCGGCAGTGCCGGGGAGCGGGATACCGGCAAGCGGCCCCTGCAGGGGGCGGTCTGCGCCGGGATCGCCGACATCAGTGTTTTCACCAACGAAGATCCCCGTCACGAAGACGCCGGCCAGATCATCGCCGAGATCGAGGGGGGAGCGCTGGCGGCCGGCGGTATCGCGGGCGACACGGTGTTCTCGATCACCGATCGGCGAGAGGCGATCGCGAAGGCGATGTCGCTTGCCGCTCCTGGGGATACCGTCCTGCTCGCCGGCAAGGGGCACGAGCGGAGCATCATCGTCGGCGGCGAACATATGCCGTGGGACGAGGCGGGCGTTGCCCGGGACGCCCTCCACTCACTTGGTTTCGCTTCCGGCGAGAGGAGTGTGTCGCGATGAGCTGGCGGCGCATGGCGTTGCCCGTGCGGTCGATCACCGGCGTCCTGCTCGCGGCCTGGCTGATCGTGGGGCCGTCGGCGTTTCCACTGGGGCAGGCGCGTGCCCAGGGGAATGTGCCAGGAGGGCGGATTGCCTTTGTCCAGGATGGCAATGTCCGCGTCTGGACACCCGCGGGAGTCGATTCCCTGACGTCCATAAACGACGCCAGCGATCCAACCTGGTCACCGGCCGGCGATCAGGTGCTGTACGTCCAGGCGGGCGCCAGTTTCTCCAACCTCGTGATTCACAATATCGCCGATGGCCGCGCGTTTCGGGTGACCGACAACCAGCCGTACATATCGGCCGGCAGCTCCGACTACGTCGCGACCAGCTCCTGGGCATTCGATCCGTGCTGGAGTCCGGCTGGGGCCATCGCCTTCGTCTCCGACAAGGGCACGACGGACCATCTGATGCAGCTGTGGCTGATGGACTCCATCCGGGACGAGCCGTATTTCGCGCCGTATGACGGCGGGGACGCCGGTGGCATCGAACAGGTCGTGCTCAATGCCCGCGGGGACCTGGCTGCCTATACGGTCCTCGCGGCCGGCGGTGAACTGGGGGGCATCACGTACGTGGCCGTTCGTGATCTCATCACTGGCGCCACGACACCGGTAGCGGAAGGTCCACTCGGAGCGTACGATCCCGCGATTTCGCCGGATGACGGGCATGTCGTGGTATCGATCCGGACACTGGCCGGCGTCAGCGATCTTTGGAGCGTCAACTTGGAGAGCGGCGAGGAGAACCAGCTGACGACAGGCCAGCAGGCGACCGCCGCTGTGTTTTCGCCCGATGGGGAATGGGTCGCCTGGATGTCGCCGAACGACCGGAGCTTTGATATCCAGGCCGCCAGGATCAACCCCGACCGAAGCGCATTGACCAGCAAACCGGTCCGGCTCGTCGAAGCCGACGGGATCGACGCCACCAGCGGCCTCTCCTGGATCGATTGAGGGAGCCCGGCAAACGTCGCGCCTGATTGAAGCGTCGTTCGGTCAGCGTCACTTGCCGAGAACGGCCTCCAGCGCATCCCCACTGGCCCCCGCCTTGTCCGTCACCGCCAGTCCCAACTCGTCGAGTTGCGCCCGCTCGACACCGGAGGGTGCCGCGAACATCAAATCGACTCCGCGCTGGTTCTTTGGAAACGCAATCACATCCCGGATGCTCGCTTCGTCGGCCAGGACCATCGCGAAGCGGTCGATCCCCATCGCAATCCCGCCGTGCGGCGGCGCGCCATACTCCAGGGCGTCGAGCAACGCCCCGAAACGGTCCGCCTGATCCTCGCGCTTGTGCCCCATCAGCTCGAAGATCCGCTCCTGCCTGGCCCGGCTGTGGATGCGGACACTGCCGCCACCGAGCTCGTTGCCGTTGCCGACGAGATCGTACTGCTTCGCCCGGACGCTTCCCGGATCGGTCTCCAGCAACGCCTCGTCCTCGGCGAAGTATCCGGAGAAGGGGTTGTGCGTGGCGTCCCAGCGCTGGCCATCGTCGTCCCATTCCAGCAGCGGGAACTGATGGACCCAGCAGTAGGCGAGCACATTGGGGTCAGCCAGGTTCAGCCGGGCCCCGAACTCCTCCCGCAAGGCCGAGAGCGATTTCGCCACGATCGCCGGCTCGTCCGCGACGATCAGGACGAGATCACCCGGAGCCGCGCCGATGCCGGTCGTCAGCGCCGCAATCTCGGATTGGCCAAGGAACTTGGCGATCGGCGATTTCACGCCTTCCTCGTTGACCGCGATCGTCGCCATCCCCTTGGCGCCCGCCCGTCTCGCGAGGTCGGTCACCACGTCGATCTCCCGCCGGGTGTACCCCGCGCAGCCAGGCACGACGATGGCCTTGACCTGCCCGCCGCTTGCAAGCACGCTGGCGAACGCCTTGAACTCCGTCGCTTTCAACGCATCGGAAACATCCTGAAGTTCGAGACCGAACCGGAGATCGGGCCGGTCGTTGCCGAACCGGGACATCGACTCGGCATAGGTCAATCGGGGAAACGGACTTTCCAGGATCCGCTTGTCGCTGTACACCCCGGTGAGCTCGGTATAGAGCTGCTCGATCAGCGACATGACGTCGGACTCATCGACGAACGTCATTTCCAGGTCGAGCTGGGTGAACTCCGGTTGCCGGTCGGCTCGCTGGGCCTCGTCGCGGAAGCAACGAGCGATCTGGTAATACCGGTCGAGACCAGCCACCATCAGGAGCTGCTTGAGCTGTTGGGGAGACTGGGGCAGCGCGTAGAACGTGCCCGGGAACCCGCTGCTGGGGACGAGGAAATCCCGCGCGCCCTCGGGCGTGCTCTTGATCAGCAAGGGAGTCTCGACATCGACGAAGCCCCGCTCGTCGAGAAATCGACGGATAAAGGCAACGATCCCGTGCCGGAGCAGCAGGTTTCGCCGCATTCGCGGACGCCGCAGATCGAGATAGCGATACCGGAGCCGCAGGCTTTCGTCGACCTCGACCTCCTCGTTGATGTAGAAGGGTGGGGTCTTTGCTTCGTTGAGTATTTCGAGTTCCGATGCCACCAGCTCGATCTCGCCGGTCGCCATCCCGACATTCTCGGTGCCCGGCGGGCGACGCTGGACCGTTCCGCTCACGGCGATCACGTACTCGTTACGGAGGGAGCCGGCTGCCTCGTGGGCCGTCGCCGCGATTCCGGGGTTGAACACGACCTGGGTGATTCCGTAGCGGTCCCGCAGGTCGATGAAGATCAGCCCACCGAGATCGCGCCGGCGATTGACCCACCCCTGGAGGGTGACATCATCCCCGGCGTTCGTGGCCGCGAGGCTCCCGCAGGTCGTTCGCCCGATCCCCGTGGGAATCGCATCCAGCTCATGCATCGATCCTGGGTACTCCTTGTGTCTGCCTGTTCGTGTGCCATTGGACGCGATGGTGAAGACGACGTCAGCCGGTGCTGCCGTTCGACATGGCGCCTCGTCGCTGCACATGACGCGCCAGCGCCTCACGCAGGACCGCGTCGGGATCCCGCTCGTCGTCGATGATCCGGCCCACGACGTGGAGCAGTTCATCACCGAGGGAGTCCCGGCCGTCGCCTTCGTCCGGCGGGTGTTTTCGAAGGACGCGGACGGCTCGGGTCAGCGCCGGCATCGAATGCGGCTCGCCGTCGCTGGCCTTGGCGCCGCCCTTCGCTGGCTGGTCTGCCCGCTCCTGCTCCTTGGCCGCGTTCCAGATCCGGAGCAGATCATCCGGCGCCTCGATCGTTTCCTCCCCGAACACGTGCGGATGCCGCCGCACAATCTTCTCGGAGATGCCGCGATAGACATCCTCAATGGTGAAATCGGTTGCCTCGGTCGCGATCTGGGCGTGCATAACGATCAGCAGGAAGAGATCGCCCAGCTCCTCGGCCAGATTGACGGGGTCGCCCGCGTCGATCGCGTCGACAGCCTCATAGACCTCGTCGATGATCGAGTTTCGCAGCGACCGATGCGTCTGTTTCCGGTCCCACGGGCATCCGCTGTCGTCGCGCAAGCGGGCAATGATGTGCTGGAACGCCCGGGGATCGGCACCGGCCCGGAGCGGATCGGCGGGCGGCACGAACAAGGCCAGCACGCCCTCATCGGCCGGGAGCGACCCGACCGCGCGCTCGACGCTTGACAACCCGTCCGGTGGCACGAGGACGCGGACGGTGTGCCCGTCCGGATACAACCGGGCGAGCAGCGTCGCGGCGGCGGGCATCGCGCCAGCATCCGTCAGGTTGGCAATCAGCATTGGCCGCAGTGGCGTAAACGGAAACAGTCCGCTCGCAAATGGTTCGCGCGCGACGATCGCAGGCAAGCGCGCACCATTGACCACCTGTACCTCGTCCTCGACGAGATCGACCGCCAGGACATCGCAGTACCGCGCGATCTGCTCCGCACCGTTCAATGGAACGCCTCGGTCAGTGTCACTTCAGCGCCTTGTCGCCCGAGCCCAGGCTCAGGACAGCCATGAACGCCTCCTGCGGGATCTCCACGTTGCCGACGATTTTCATCCGTGCCTTGCCCTCTTTCTGCTTCTCCAGCAGCTTTCGCTTGCGCGAGACATCCCCGCCATAGCACTTGGCGAGCACGTTCTTGCGCATCGCCTTGACCGTCTCGCGCGCGATGATCCGGCTCCCAATCGAGGCCTGGATCGGGACATCGAACATCTGTCTCGGGATCAGCCCGCGGAGGAGGTTGACCAGTTCCCGGCCCTTGAAGAACGCGTCGTCGCGGTGGGTGATGATTGAGAGGGCATCGACTGCCTGCCCGTTGACCAGCACGTCAAGCTTGACGAGGTCCGCCGCCTGCATGTCGGCCAGGGTGTAATCAAGGGAGGCGTAGCCTTGGGTGCGGCTCTTGAGCTGGTCGTAGAAATCGACAATCAGCTCGCCGAGCGGAATCTTGTACTTTAGCTGCGCGCGCTCCTCGTCGAGATAGGTCATCTCGTCGAAGATGCCCCGGCGGGAGGTCGTCAGTTCCATGATCGCGCCGATGTACCGTGACGGGGCGATGATCGTGAGGTCCATCCACGGCTCCCGGATCGCCTCGATCTCGCCCGGGTTCGGCATCTCCGACGGGTTGTCGATCCGCCGTACTTCTCCGCCCCGCAGGTCGATCTCGTATT
>CADCWJ010000284.1 GCA_902806365.1 uncultured Thermomicrobiales bacterium | reverse complement strand
GGCGAATGGCGTACGTTGGAGGATCGACGCGCGAGCCAGGTTGCATCTTTTGTAACCGCCTCGACGCGAACGACGACACGGCGTCACTGATCGTCCATCGCGGGCGGCATGCGTTCGTCATTCTCAACCTCTATCCGTACAACACGGGTCACCTGATGGTGGTGCCGCACGCCCATGTCCAGGATCCATCGGAACTGGATGCCGGCACCCAGGCCGAGATGGCCGCGCTGACCGGCAACCTTACCCGTCTGCTGCGTCGCGTGCTCGATTGCGCGGGGTTCAACGTCGGCATGAACATCGGGGACGCGGCCGGGGCGGGCATCGCCGACCACCTCCACCAGCACATCGTCCCGCGCTGGGTGGGCGACGCCAACTTCATGCCCATCCTGGGCTCGACAAAGGTGCTGCCGGAGCTGCTCGCCGCAACCTATGGCAAGATCAGGGCGGAGATCGAGCGGGATATCTCCTCGGCGACCGACGCCAGGGTGGTGGCGTTCGTCGGCGACCCACCCGGTATCGTGGTGTCCCTCAACAGATTGCCAGTCGTGCGCCTCCAAACGGAGGTCGCCGTCTGGAAGACCACGCTCGCGGCATTGTCGGACGATTTCGACAAGCTCGCGGTGCTGGGCTGGGCGGGCCCGCCAGACACGCGAGACCACAGTCATTCGGAACCCACGCTGACGGTCCGTGCTGCCGTACGTAACGGGAGCCCCGGGCGATTCCAGGTGTGGACCAATGATGACGTGTCGTCGCTTCCGGACACCGATCGCGAGGTCGTCCGGCGTGGATTGGCCATGCTCGAACCGTGATCCTTGCGGAGGAATTGGACAAAGGGTTCGTTGGTCGCTGGGGATGCAGCCGTTGCCGCAATCTATACTGACGGGCGCGACGGTTCTCGGCCCGCAGCCGGTACCCGCGCGTTCGTCGCGGATTGTGCGCTCCCAGGTCATTCACCCGTCCACGCCGGACCGCTGGAGGATTCGTGTACTTCTCGTCCCGTCAGCCGACGGCGCGCTCTCGCCAGGCGAACCACTTCACCCCCGTCAACGCCGTGTTGAACGG
>CADCWJ010000283.1 GCA_902806365.1 uncultured Thermomicrobiales bacterium | reverse complement strand
ATCCAGCAAGGCAATGTCTGGCTCTGGGGCCGCGGCAACGGCGGATCCTTCATCAGCGAGGACGGCTCGGAGGCGACGTTCAACGACGAGAAGGTCGTTGAGGCGGTCGAGATCGGGAAGCAGGGCTACGACGCCCAGGGCGGATACCAGGCGTACGAGACGCTGGCGACCACCTTCCAGGGCGACGAGCAGTTCGCGCGCGGCCTGGTCTCGATGACGCTCTACGAGCAGTGGATGATGTCCGGCCCGATCGCGACCGTCGCGCCGGACCTGAACTTCGACGTCCTGCCGATCAGGCAGCGGGGGTCCGGACCGGATGGGCAGATGGTCAGCTTCACCGGCGGCAATGCCTGGTACATCACCTCAGGTGCGAAGAACCCGGACGCCGCCTGGGAGTTCATCAAGTTCCTGCATAGCGACGAGACCTGGCGGCTCGGCGCCAACGCGGTCAAGGAAGCCCGGATCGCCGAGCAGCGCCCCTACTTCCCGTCGCTCACCGGCAGGAAGACCGCCGACCAGCTGCAGATCGACGAAGTCTACGAGCCGATCGGCGAGACCTTCGACAAGACGGTCGCGCTCCTGCCAGAGCTCCTCTCGGTCAGCGAGAACCGCGAGATCGCGAAGTCCCCGGTCGCCGGCCAACTCGACGACATCATGCAGAACGAAGGCGTGGAGCCGGCGCTGCGCGGCGACGTGACGGTGCAGGAAGCGCTCGACGCCGCCAACCAGAGCGCGCAGGACGCGATCGACTCCTTCTAGGCGCCTGGCACGTTGCATCGCGGTTGGAACCTCGTCCTGCCGTGACGGGGTTCCGGCCAGAGGCAACAGGCGGGTCATCCAAAGGATCACGCCGTGGCTGATATTCCTCTGGACTCGGCGCAATTGGTCGTTCCGAAGCGCCGTCGTCTTTTCTCCGAAGAGACGACGGCGGGCTGGCTCACGGTCATGCCGTGGCTGATTGGCTTTGCGGTCTTCACCGCCTTCCCGTTTGTCTCGTCGCTCTATTTCAGCTTCACCGAATATGACGTGCTGAGTCCGCCGCAATGGATCGGGCTCGACAATTACACGCGGCTGCTTACTGACGACCGGCTCTTTCCGATCACCCTTCGCAACACCTTCGTCTATGCCGTGATGTACGTGCCGCTGCACATCATCACGGCGCTCGGCGTCGCGCTCCTGCTCAACCAGGCGGCGCGGGCCAAGGGCATCTTCCGTACCGCCTTCTACCTGCCCTCGGTCACGCCCGCCGTGGCAACCGCCTACCTCTGGCTCTGGATCCTGAACCCGAGCGACGGGCTGGTCAACCGGACGCTCGAATTCCTGCGTATCCCCGCACCCAACTGGACCGTCGATCCGATGTGGACGAAGCCGACGATCGTGATCACGTCGCTGTGGGCGATGGGTGGCGCGATGCTGATGTTTCTGGCCGCGCTCCAGGGCGTGCCACGCGATCTCTACGAGGCGGCGGAACTGGACGGGGCCGGCCGCTGGGAGCGGTTCCGGGCGGTGACGTTCCCGATGATCTCGGGCGTGACGTTCTTCGTCGCGACGATCAGCACGATCGCCTCCCTGAACGTTT
>CADCWJ010000282.1 GCA_902806365.1 uncultured Thermomicrobiales bacterium | reverse complement strand
TTGCCGATGCTCGATTTCGTCGCGCGCCAGTACGCCGTCCGGTCCAGTGAGGGGTATCCGATCGTGGTCGATACACCCCGGGACTTTACGATCGGCATCGAGATCGGGCCCGGGTTCTCGGTCTACTTCACCGAAACAGAGAAGGGAATCATCGCCGACATCTCCCGGCGCGCGTCCCGCAGCGACGCCCGCTCGAGCGCGAGTCAGATGAAGCATGGGGGTCGCCCATTTCAAGACCGCCGTGAACTCGGCGCGGACCCTTCCGATCAGACGCTTCGCAACGTGATCGCCGAACTGATGACGCATTTTAACCAGCAACCGGGGATCATCCACATCACGGATTCGTGATCGAGAGGCACCGTTATCGGGACGGACACCGTCCACCGGTCCCGACGGGCGTCCATAGCGTTTCACGTGAAAAGGATTGAGGCCCGCCGATCGTTGATCGGCGGGCCTCGTCATGACGCGATATCAGGTCTCACAGGCTTGGCGTCATCCTAACGCGAAGCCCCCGGACCACACCGGAATGGGTTAGCTCTCGAGCAGCCAGGGACTGATCGCCCGATCATAGGTCGTTGTGCCGTCTGGGAAGAACAGCGCCAGCTCGCGTGCAGCACTGTCCGCACTGTCCGAAGCGTGGATCAGGTTCCTTCCCACGGTGAGACCCAGGTCACCGCGGATCGTGCCGGGGGCCGCCTCTGCAGGCCGCGTCGCCCCGACCGTAGACCTGGTCACGGCGATCGCCCCTGGTCCCGATAGCGCGAGGACTACCGCCGGTGACGAGACGATGTAGTCAACCAGCCCGGCGTAAAAGGGCTTCCCCTCATGCTCGGCGTAATGACGTTCGGCGGTCTGCCGCGAGATCGCGCGCAACTCCATCGCCACGATCTGCAGGCCACGCCTCTCTAGCCGGCCGATGATCTCACCGACCAACCCCCGCTGTACGCCGTCCGGCTTGATGATGACCAACGTCTGCTCGCCCGTCACAGACCCCTCCCTCACATGACATCGAATCCCGGCCCGACGCGCCGTCGGCCACGCCCATACTGCCACACCCTCGTCGACACGACGACCGAGCGACACGACGAACGTGCGCGAACCGTACCGTCACGCCCTGTATGGCGATAGGGAGGGGATGAGCACGGCACCGGCCGCGCCGTGGAAGCACGGCCGGTGCGAGTCTGGCGGAGACAAGACCCATCCCCGATGACGGGTGTCGCGTGAATCAGCGGTTCGGATTGACGACGAGCATCACTTCGTCGAGGACGCGCGTGCCGATGACCTCGATGGGCGTCGGGGCAGTCTGCTCGGTGAAGAT
>CADCWJ010000281.1 GCA_902806365.1 uncultured Thermomicrobiales bacterium | reverse complement strand
TTTCCCGCGCCAGAGGTTCCCTTGACGACGATCTTCCTGCGCACAGTCACCTCCCTGTAAAGCCTGCCTTCCACCTTCTTCACCCCTCCAATCTCCCGGACAGAACGCGAAGAACCATCGTCGTGCGCGCGGTCAGCGTCCGGCCCCGATCGTGCCGCTCGGGTGTCCGTGCCTGATCCCCAAAGCAAAGGTGAAGGTCGGCGACCGGGGATCACGGACACACCGGCGGCACGGCAATGCCGTCGCTATCCCGCGGGGGCATCGCGAAGGACGACAGGGAACCGGAAAGATCAGGGGCCCGCCGGTCGACCAGCCTGGACGCTGGTTCAGGCGCCAACGCACCCCAGCTCAGGGAATGACCTGGCAGCTCCGTAACGTGGCAGCGGCGCTCCGGCGACCGCCGTGGGGCAGGTCATCGAAACGCCGCTTCGAGTGGGGGATGATGGGGAGTGATGCAGGACGAGCAGCGGCGTGGGTGGTGCCGCGGGAGCTAGCCCTTGTGGAGGTGATGGTGGGAGACGATCGGATGTCCGCCCGGTCCCGCCTTGAGCAGGGCGAGGATCGTCCTGAGTCCCCCGATGAGCTTGGCCATGGTCCGTCCCTCCGTCTGTCCGGTGCGTCCGCATCCGCCAACGGCTCCGTCACCATCACCAGATGCCCTGTGAGATATGACTGGAGTGTACGTACAACATGACGAGAAGTCAATAGGGGGATGGATCAGCCTGCGGACGACCGGAGGTGCTGACCCTTGGAGGACCAGCACGGCGTTCCCGGTGCCCGGAGCAGCGGTGACCGCGATGCGGACACCTGTCGTCGGTCGCCTGCTTGAAATGGGGCCTGCGATCATGCTTGCCGGTCATCCTTGCCGGTCAGGTTTGGAGCCGGGTAGACGACGCGGGTCCCTAGGCGGGCTACTCCGGTACGACCGTGAGCGCACGCAATGTCGCCCCAAACTGCTCGCGCTCCAGACGATACCAGCGCTCGACGACCGCGGCGTGGCTCGTGGCTCGTGCGTCTCGCTCGCGCTGAAGCAGCGCCTCGAACCCCGCCCGCAGCTCGTTCGCCTTCGGGTCGTTGTCGTCGCCGAGGTGGGAAAGCCGCTCCACAAGCAGGGCGATCCGGACATCGTGGTCGTGGAGCACGCCCAGCTCCTCCTGCAGGTCCTTGAGCCCGTCGATCGCGCGCCCGCCGTCCTCCCCGAACACGGAGGGAAAAAGCTCAAGAGTGTACCGAAGTCGCTTGGTCGCGATCCGGGCGTCGTGAAGCGCCTCGCTCGCTTCGGCGTCCGGGATGATCGGCCCGTAGCGGAACAGGTCCTCGATGCGGACGGCAAGAACTCCGCGAGCGTTGGTCTCCAGCGACGACCCGGGATCGAGCGAGAGCATCGGCGCGTGGCGACTCGTGCCCGGTTCTCCGGCATCGTCCGGACCTCCATCCGCTCGGTGCGTGCGGGCATCGCCCTGCGGGTGTTGGTCGCCAGGTGTGCCGCCCAGGGCGGCGCGGCCACGCTTCGGCCGTGGAAACCGGCGTTTCGTCTCTTTCCGCACGCCCTCGTCGTCGAGTTCGGCGAGGAACCTGACCATCGCTTTCCTCGCCCGTTTCCGGTCACGCGTGATGTCCGCGATCAGGTGGTCGATCGCCCGCCGCTCGGGGCCGGTCGACCGCTTGCGCTCCCTGGCGAGCGCTTCGAGCATGACATCGCGGTCGCGCACCTCTCCCAGGGCGCGGGTGATCCGTTTCGCGGTCTTGTGCAGCGGGCGATACCACTTCCGGGGAAAGGCATCGACCCCGACATCCATCGCCGCCCGCAACCGCCGGGACGCCACCCGCACCTTGTGGACGGCCTCGGGGTCCTCGCTCGCGATGACTGCCGGAATCGGCTTCCAGACGGACCTCCACTGCGTCCCGATCGCGTCCCGCATGGCTTCGCGGTAGCCCCGATCCTGTAGCTGTTCGTGTTTCGAGCCGCCTTTGGAAACGGCGGGCTTTGCTGTCATGACACTCCTTCAGATCCAGCAGCGTGACCCGTCACATCAATATGCCACGCCTTTCGCCGTCAGCGGAGTTTGCATAATGCGCCTTATCCGCCGCCAGT
>CADCWJ010000280.1 GCA_902806365.1 uncultured Thermomicrobiales bacterium | reverse complement strand
CGAGCAGGCGCGCGGCCTCGAGATGCCGCTCCGGACTGGCGGCGGCGGTCCAGCGAAAGACCGCCGGTGCGGTCAGGACCACCGACATGCCGTGAGGAACGATCGGATGGTCGGCTGGATACCCTTCGGGAAGATACTCCCGGGCCAGCGCCGAGACGGGATACGACATCGCGTGCGGCAGGTGCACGCCCGCGTTGCCGAAACCAATTCCGGCCGCGGTCGAGGCGAGCAGCATCGCGGTGCGCGCCTCCGCGTCCTCGGGATCCTGCACGGCGCGGACGAGCGATCCCGCACAGAGCTCGATCGCGCGCGCCGACCAGATGTCGCTGATCGGGTTCGCTCCCTGGTAGACGGTACGCTTCAGCGGATCGTCCGCCGCGTCGAACGCCGAGAACGGGATCGCGGTGTACGACTCCAGGGCGTGACACAACACGTCGAGCCCGGAGCAGGCGGCCACCATCGGCGGCATCGTCCGCGTGTTATCGGGATCGACGATCCCGACCGTTGGGCGCAACGCACGGTGAGCGATCGCGGTCTTGACGTGGGCGCTGGCGAGATCGAAGACGGCGTTGCCGGTCGTTTCAGATCCGGTTCCGGCGGTGGTCGGAATCGCGATGTGCGGCTTCAGAGGACCGGGAACCATCTTCCCTTCGCCGAGGGGCGGATAGACGTAGGCCAGGAACTCGTCTGGCCAGGTCGAGAACAGGTTGGCGACCTTGGCGGTGTCGATTACCGAGCCGCCGCCGACCGACACGAACCCATCGACATCGGCGGCCGTCGCGGCGGCGATCGCCTCCCCGAGCGAGGCATCGGTCGGCTCGACGCGGACCTGGTCGAAGATGCTCACCGCGACGCCGGCTGACCGCAGCGACGCCAGCGTGCGCTCGACCGCAGGCAACCCGGCAAGGCGCGAATCGGTGACGACCAGGACGTGACGACACCCGAGCGCGCGCGCTCGTGGGCCAACCTCACGGGTAGCGCCGGGTCCGAACACCACCGCGGAGGCATCCGTCGAGAATACCGATTCTCCGGGCACGGATCATCTCCTCCGCGTTGACTCGCCCGTGCTAGACCGGCTCGGTCGCGAGCATTCCGGAGAGAGTCGTTTGGAGGTCCGGAAGAAGGTTCTGGATGGCATCCCAGACGATCTCGTCGTGGATGTCCCCATAGCCATGGGTGATCCGGTTGGCCATTCCGATGATGTTCTGAATATACGGAATCCGGTTCGGGAGCGTCTCGTCGCCGCGAATCGCCTGCCGGAGCGCTTCGCCCAGAACCTCGAACTTGCGTTCCACGGCGGACCGAAGAAGATCGTCTTCCTGATACTGTTTCAGGTCCGCGCCGGCGACGAACGCGCCGATGCTGGCGCAGGCCGTGATGGCGTCATGCAGCCGCTTCGCTGTCTCTGCTTGCATCGTAGACCAGCTCCCTGCTCGAATCGACCGCCCGGCGGAAATACGGATTCGTGAGCTTCACATCGAAAACCAGATCGACCGAGCGCCGGAACAGGAACTCCATATCGTGCGCGAATCCGGTAAAGCGGAGTGAGATGCCGGGACCATAATCCAGAAAATCGACCACGAAGTCGAGATCGCTGGTCGAAGGATTGAACGGCCCGGAGGCGGCTGAGCCGAAGATCTCGAGTTTCCGGACACCATGCGTGCGGCAGATGGCCGCGATGTCCTCCCGGTTCGCCTTGAGCAATGCAATCATATGGCGACTCCCAATGTACATGGACACAGTGAACACTGTATTCGTTCAGCATACCCGAAATCGCGCTTCTGGTAACCGCATGACGTGATCGCGGCCCCGCATGACCCTGTCTTGAAGGGATCTGGAGGGTGGTCAACGTGTAGTCACATCCAGATGCCGCGCCCAAATGCCGCATACTTAGGTGCGAGTGCTGCAACCCGGCGGGAGACGATGTCATGATCGCGCTTGTAAACGACAACAGGGAGCGGATCGCCGAACTTTGCGAGGCTTGCGGTATTCGAAAGCTGGAGCTTTTCGGTTCCGCGGCGACCGGAGCATTCAACCCCGATTCCAGCGATCTCGACTTCATCGTCGATCTCGGGGCGTACGAGAAGGGCGTTTCCCGGCGGTATTTCGGGTTCTGCGAGGGTCTGGAAGCGATCGTCGAGCGACCTGTCGATGTGATCACCGTTCGCCAAGTGGTGAATCCCTACTTTCGCGCTGAGGTTGAGTCGACCCGGGAGCCCACTTATGTCGCCGAGACAGGCCCAGCTGCTTCTTGACGCGTTCCAGACCCCGGTGCAGGCCGCGTCTCACATCCGTTCGTTCACGGTCGGCCGCTCGTTCGAGGAATACCCGACGGACGTGTATCTGCACTCGGCGGTCGAACGACAGCTGGAAATCGTGGGTGAAGCCCTCGATAAGGCATGCGTGAGCGAGGCAGCTTCTCCAGAAGGCATACGTCACCTCGGCGAGTGGATCGGCCTTCGGAACCGGATCGCGCATGCGTACGACCGCCTCAATCATCAGATTGTGTGGGACACGATCGTCGGAGATATTCCCGAGCTTTTTCACGATATCGCGCGACTGCTCGGCGACGCACCGCCTTTGCCCGGAAGACATCCGGTAGGAAAATGACTTCATGGCCCGCATGATCCCGGCAACGTTGCATCCCGACACCGCCAGCGGCGCCGAACGACGGCTGTTCACGCTTTTCCAGGAGCGCCTCCCGAATGCCTTTACGGTCCTGCACGGAGTGCCGCTTCTGCTCAGGAAGCGACGGCCCGCCGAGCAGGAGGCGGAGATCGATTTCCTGATCGTCCATCGCGACCTCGGATGGCTCGCGCTCGAGGTCAAGGGCGGCGTCATTACCGTCGAGGGAGATCGGAGCGATTGGTTCACCACGTCTCGCGCGGGCCATCGTCATCTGTTGCCCCGGAGTCCTTCCCAACAGGCTCGCGAAGGAATGCACGCGGTCAAGGAAAAGCTGCAAGAGTCTCCGGCCTCCCGCATCCACCGCTACACGTTCCACTACGGCGTGGCCTTCCCGGACATGGTGGTTGGCAGCACTGACTTGGGACCGGATGCTCCTCGCGATTGCATCATCGGCGGCGAGGATCTCGATGATCTCGAACGGGCCGTGCGCCGCCTCTTCGGCGGGCCGAAACCGGCAAGGATGTCCGATGATGCGTATCGGGCGCTCGTCGACGTGCTGAAGCCCACCGCCGAGGTGGCCCGATACCAGATGCGCTCGGATCTGCTCGACCAGGAGCGCGTAATGGTCGCGCTCGCCCAGCAGCAGTACCGGGTCATGGACCAGCTCCGCGGGCATCGTAAGGCCGTCATTTCCGGTTGTGCCGGTTCGGGCAAGACGATGCTCGCCATGGAGAAGGCGCGACGACTGGCGAACGAGGGTTTTGACGTTCTGCTGACCTGCTACAACAAGCGCCTCGCGGGCTGGATGCGGTCGTCGCTCGATCGAGACCCGGAAGCTGCCTCCGACCGGATTCGCGTGTCGCACTATCACGAGCTCGCCGATCAGCTCTGCCGCGACGCCGGCTCACCCCTCGTATTCCCGACGGAAACGGCCGAGCTCGACGAGTTCTTCCAGGTCGGAATGCCCGACGCATTCTTCGCCGCCATTCCCAACGTCTCGGTCCGGTTCGATGCCATCGTGGTCGATGAAGGTCAGGATTTCGCCGACACCTGGTGGATCACGCTCAATGAGCTTCTGCGGAACAGCGACGACGGAGTGTTCTACGTCTTCCTGGACGAACAGCAACGGTTGTATCAGCGGCGCGGTGCGCCTCCGTTTGATGTCCTGCCGATCGAGCTGATTCACAATCTGCGCAACACAAGCCAGATTCATGAACGGGTCATCCGTTATCACCATGGCGCCGTCCGTCCGCTCGCCGATGGGCCGGAGGGTCAGCGCCCGGAAATCGTCAGGGTCACGGGCGATGACCGCATTCAGGATGTTCTCGCCAGGGTGGTGGCGCGCCTCGTCGAAGACCAGTCGATCGACCCTCGTGACATTACGGTCATCACCCCACGGAGCCAAGCCCGGAGCGCCTTGACCGAAGGGTTACCGCTGGGATCGTCAACCCGGCTCACCTGGTTGGACCAGGCGAAGGTCGGCGCCGTCCAAATCTCGACGATCCATTCGTTCAAGGGCATGGAGAGTCCCATTGTGATCGTCGTTGAAACCGAAGGGCTGCAGTCCCCTTATCTGGGGGATACGTTGACGTACGTGGCACTTTCGCGCGCGAGGCATCACCTGATCGTGATCGGGACGTTGCCCGAGCCGCAGCCCGACCGGGAGACCACGATTGCGTGATGCAACGGGGGAACCCGCTGCCAGACGGGGATGGGGTTCGGATCGTGAGACCGGGAGCACGTCCGCGTCGGGATCTCCTCGCCCGGGTCCATCCGGCCGCGAGGTGCCCCTGATCGGGAGTCACCGTCAGGATCGTCGGCGAGCGCGTGGCCGTGGTTTCCGAGACGGCGATCGACTCCTCACGTACTTCCCGGCGCGAATGACCGGTGGCCGCGCACCGGCACGATTCCCGTTCGTCGGTGCGCGGGCAGGGCAAACGGAGCGCAATCGCCAATCCAGGGAAGACGAGATGAAGAAGCGAAACAGTGTCAACCGGGCGCTGATGATCGTGACCATCCCGGCGATCCTCGCGATCGCCGGTGTGATCGGCGGATTCCGCCCGGTCAGCGCGGAGCATGAAAGCACGAACGCGCTGGCCTTCGCCGCCCCCGCGGGCTCGGGTGACGCATCCGGTGTTGGTACCGTGACCTTCCACGGCGGAGATGTCGACACCTCGCGCTGGACCGCACAGTTCGCTTTCTCCGGCCTCGCACCCGGCCAGCGCTACGTCGTCGTTGTCGAGGGCCGGTTCGGGGAGGACGGTTCGCCCGAGGCGCGCGCGTTCACGTCACTATGCTCCTTCGAAGCCGACGCATCTGGCGCCGGTGGCTGCTGGTGGTACCACAAGGAGCTCCGAAGGCTCGGGATCGTGCAACTCCGATCCGGCGACGAGGCGGGTGCAGTCGTGCTCCAGGCGACCCGGGATCCAGGCGGTCTCGGTTCGATCACGAGCGTGCCGAACACGTTCTCCCCGACCGCCACCCCCAACGCGTCTCCGGAACCGGCCACTCCGATCGTTACCGACCCAATGCCGTCGGCGGACCAGCGCGACGCATAACGATATCGTGTCGACGTGGCGCCCTGCTCAGCATGGAGTGGTTCGGTGCCGGAAGTGATCCAACCCCGTCCCCGCGGTGTAGTGAAGAGTGTGGGATCACCTTGGGGAAGGCCGCGGCGACGAGCGCAACACGAGCGGCGTGACGATCAGGTGGAGACGCTTACTCCTGGCCGGTCTTGACGATCGGCCTGATTGCGCGCCCCTGCGCGTCGCGATCGCCCCTGAAAACTTCGGCATGGATGGCGTCTGCTATGCTGGCCCTTCCAGACGCGGCGACATATCGACCGCCAGGGCGGTGTCAGGACAAGCTCCTCGGGGCTGAAGTTGGTCCCTGCCAGCAATGGGGAAGGTCTCGCTCGCAGATCAGGGGCCAACGCGCCGCACGTGGTCAAGGACGCCGGTGAAGCGATTCGGCACCACCAACCGGGATTCGGACCCGTCCCTTATGGTCCGTGTTGGCGAGGGCGATCCCGGAGCCATAAACGAACTCTACGACCGGCACGCGCGGCGGGTCTACGCGTTGCTGGTTCGCATCGTCAGTGATCGACAATCGGCTGAAGACCTCCTGCAGGAAGTCTTCCTGCGAGCCTGGGACCGCGCGGACACCTATCGCGAATCCGAGGGCAGGGTCCTTCCGTGGATCCTGAGCGTTGCTCACAATCTCGCCATCAACGAGCTTCGTCGTCGCGGCCGGAGACCGCAGCATGCGCCTCGGCACGAAGGCACCCAGGATGATGACCCCTATCTTCGGCTGCCGGAGGGTGGCCCCGATCCTTCGGATCAGGCGTGGGACAGGATCCGCCGGGAGCGTGTCGAGCGGGCAATGGCCGCGCTTCCGGAATCGCAGCGCCAGGTACTCGATCTGTACGCCATAGGGTATTCCCAGTCGGAAATCGCAGTGCGCCTGAACGAACCTCTCGGGACCGTGAAATCGCGGATGCGTCGCGGGCTGGGCCAGCTTCGTGAACGTTTGACAGCGGAAGGAATTGGTCCGGCATGATCGAACGAGACCGCCATCGATCCCCGCGACCGTTGTTCGTCTTCCATCGCTTCCGCCTGGTTGCGGTGCGGAGCAGGACGTGTCCGGCGTGACGGGGAACGCGAACGCTCCCCATGACGATATCGAAGAACTGCTGCCGGACTATGCGACTGGAGCCCTTGAGGAGCATCAGGTGCGTGCGGTTGAGCGCCACCTCGCCGGCTGTGAGAGGTGTCGTCAGGCATTCGCCGCCCTGCTGGAAACCACAAGTCTTCTCGTCAGTGCGGGCTCGCCGCAGCCAGAGGTCCGCCAGGCAGTCATGGCCCGGGTGGAATCAGGGCCGGGGCGCGTGCCTGCCGCCCGGTCGTCGCCCACCCCGGGACCGGTGTTGACGAGCGGGAGCAGTAATCGGCACCCTTCGCTCACCGCCGCATGGGCGACGGCGGCGCTGTTGCTCGTCGCCGCCCTCGTGCTCGGCGGCTGGAATTACCTGCTCCTCCAGGACTCGGGAGATCGGGACCGGATCGCCGGGTTGATCACCGGGAACGGCACGGCGCACGCCCTCACCGACTCGGACTTCGACACCGGTGCAACCGGCGTGATGTACGTCAATCCCAACAGCGACCAGGCATTGCTCGTGGCAATCGGGCTGACTCCATTGCCATCCGATCGAGCGTATCAAATCTGGTTGTTCAAGGAGAACGGTCAACAGGTCAGCGCCGGTTCCCTCGCGGTGGATGCTTCCGGCATTGGGCAGGGCCTTGTTGCCGCACCGGAGCCGTTCCGCGCCTACCACGCGGTCGCGTTGTCGGCGGAACCGGTGGGGGGAAGCAGCGCCCCGACCTCGCCACTCTCGTTGGGGGGATGGATTCAGTAGCGCGCGACGGCGCCCCCCCGCCCTCCGCAATGGTCAATTGCCTGGAGTCAGGTCACACTTGAGCGGCAATCCGGATCGGCCATGCATCGTTGATCACCCGCTGCAGGTCCAGCCGTCCGAAAGGTACTCCTGCTCTTGATCGCCTTGCAGATCATCGTCATCTTTCTCCTGATCGTCGTCAACGGCCTGCTCGCGTTGTCCGAGCTGGCAATCGTTTCGTCGCGCACCTCCCGGCTCCAGCAACGGGTCGACGCGAACAGGCGCGGCGCCAAAGCCGCCCTCGAGCTGGCGGAAAATCCCAACCGGTTTCTCTCCACCGTGCAGGTCGGGATCACCCTCATCGGTGTGGTCAACGGCGTGTTCGGCGGCGCCGCACTCGCGGCACCGCTCGGGGAAACACTCGCCCGGATCCCTTGGATCGGCCGCTACAGTGACGGGATCAGCGTCTTCGCGGTGGTTGCCGTCATCACGTATCTGTCCCTCATCATTGGCGAGCTGGTGCCGAAGCGGCTGGCGATCCAGCAGCCGGAGAATGTCGCCTGCCTCGTCGCGGGGCCCATGAAGATGCTCTCGCGCATCGCCGCTCCGGCGGTCACGTTGCTTGGCGTCTCGAGCGATCTGGTCCTTCGCCTGATGGGAGCGAAGGCGCCCAGCGAGCCCGCCATCACCGAAGAGGAGATTTACCTCCTGCTCAAGCAGGGCGCCGAGGCGGGCATCTTCCACGATTCCGAGCGCTCGATGGTCGAGGGTGTGTTCGATATCGGCGATCGCAGCGCGAACGAGGTGATGACCCCGCGCCATCGCATGGACTACCTCGATCTCACGGATCCGGACGAGGTCACGCGCCGGCGGATGGGCGAGCGGCCGCACAGCTTCTTTCCCGTCGTCGATGGATCCGTCGATAACGTCGTTGGGGTTGTCGCCACCCGCGAGCTGTGGCGGCGGCAGGTGCGCGGGGAGTCGACCGATATTCGCGATGCGATGCAGCCGGCGCTCTTCGTTCCCGAGATCGCACCGGTGCTTTCGATCATCGAGCAGATGCGCCAGCATCGCGCATCGATGGCGATCGTGATCGACGAGTACGGTGGCGTCGAGGGACTCCTCACGTTCAACGACATACTCTCCGATCTCGTCGGCGAGATCGACGATCCGAACCAGTCGGACGTCAAGGGCGGTGTCCGACGCGACGATGGCTCGTGGCTGCTCGATGGCGTCTTCCCCGCCCATGAGTTCCGGGAGCTTTTCGCGATCGACACGCTGCCGGGCGAGGACGAGGGTCGGTTCGAGACGATCGCCGGCTTTCTGATGGACCAGCTCGGGTACATCCCGGACCTGGCCGAGGAGCTGACATGGGAGGGGATCCGCTTCGAGGTGATGGACAAGGATGGCATCCGGATCGACAAGATCCTGGTGGTTCCTCCAAAAGGCACCGTTGCTGGCGAGTCCAGCGCGGATGCCGCCGCAACCATTCGGTAGACCACCGACCGCGCCAGGCCGGGGAAAGGAGATGACGAAGTGACCCATTCCGCCCGGTTGCCACCGCAGGGCGCTTTCAACCTGCAGGACGCCTTCGCCGAGGAGGGGTGCCCGGTCTGCCGGATCGTGCTCCAGAACGTTCAGCGCCTGATCGAGTCCACCAATTACGACGCGCTGGGTGATCCCGCGATCCGCGCCGAGCTGACCGAGGCAACCGGCTACTGCACCCTTCACGCCCGGCAATGGCTCGAAACCGCGTTTATCCTCGGCACCGCGACCTTGTACCGTGACGTGGTCATGCGCACCATCCGCGAGCTTCGTGGGCTCAGCGGGCGCTCACCCATCGGCGGACGCCTGGCCGCTGCACTCGGTGGGTCACGCGGTCGGGGGCAAACCGCCGATGTCGGCACGCCGCGCCGCCCCTGCCCGGCGTGCGAGCTGCGCGACGAATCCGAGACGGCGCTGATCCGCACCCTTGTTGCCCAGCTTGAAGATGATGCGACACGAGCGGCCTATGAGGCGTCCGAGGGGCTGTGCATCCCGCACCTTCGGCGCGCGCTCGGCGTCAGCGGGGGTTCCGTCGCGTTCGCGTGCCTGCGCGATCGCGCGCTCCGAACCGAGGAGACATTGCTCGCCCATCTCAACGAGATCGTTCGCAAGCACGATTACCGCAACCGGCAAGAGCCCTCCGGAGAGGAGAAGGGAGCGGCGGTCCGGACCGTCATCCATGTCGCGGGCGCCTCCGGGATCGACCGTGACCGGGCCGGCTGACCGGAGCGGCCGGGATCGTTCCCGCATCCGGGAGGAGCGTAGCAGCGGCATCGGTACCCTCCCTGCATGGCCAACGGGGTCCCCCGATTCCGGCAGAGTCAAATTGCCTCGGAGGGAAACCCGTTCCACGGTTGACGCCGTCGCCAGGGATCACTCCCTGGGAGGGGGCACGACGTCCTTGCGGGCACGCCAGATCTGGTTCCAGTCCTCGATCGCCGGGCGGTGATCCGGGCTCTCCACCGTATCCGCCTGCTCACCGTAGCGGATCCGCTCGTAGCGGGCGGCCAGGTCGTTCAGCGGCGCCCCCAGGCCGATCCACGTTCCACGCAGCCGTCGCACGAAGTCGTCCGGCGTTTCCGCGTCCCGGCGCCCGGCATCCTGGCGCCCGGCGAGCGTCTGCAGGTAGCGCATCGCCTCCCGCACATTGGCCGGCTGGCTGTCCAGGTCGAGCGCCGCGGGGCGCTCAACCCGATGCCGCCGCCGGAAGAGATCGCGCAACTGCTGCTTCGCGAGCCCGGCGGAGAAGACGCTGTCGCGGGTCGCCTCCAGGGCACCCGCCTCGAGCAGTTGACGCCGCCTCCGGCCGAACCGGAAGAGCAGGATCCCAATCAGGACCAGGGCAATCGCAAGCACCGCCCACCGGAGCAGGATTGCGTATTCCCACTCCTCCTGCGGCGGCCGTTCCGGGAACTGGTCCTGCAAGGGCGCCGGTGGCGCAAATGTCGTCTCCGGCAGCGCGATCGGCCCAAGAACGTCGCCGAAGAGATACTGGATCAGGCTCGTCACCGCGCGCACGATCTCGTACAGGGCGTAGAACAGCGCGTACAGGATGTAGACGAGCACGATCCCAAGCAACTTGACGATGGAGACGATCCCGGCCACGGCGGCATTCAGCGCGCCTGGCGTGAGCAGCGCAAGCACGACCAGGGTCACCATCACGACACCGACCCCGAGACCACCCGAGAGCCGGGCCCAGCGTTCCCAGCCGGGAGCCTGCCCGCCCCGTCGCACCGCGAGTTTTCGGGTCGCCTCGACCTCCGCCGCCGCCACCAGGGCCAGGCTCAGGATCACGGTCAGGGGAACGGCGAACCTCGCGACCGAAAGGGCATGATCCCCCATCTCCCCACCGATCACGACCGCGCATACCAGCGATCCGCCGAGGGTGATCCAATCGCGCTGGGTGACGCCGCGCAGCTCCTCGGCGCTCATCACCGGCAGGTCGACGGCGTAGCGCATGCCTTGCCACCAGACCGCCAGCGAGAGCAGGATCGGCGGGACGAGATAGGCGTTGCCCTCGACCAGCGAGCCGGGATCACGCCAGATCCCGCTCTCCCGGTAGATCGGCTCGAGGCCGAACCAGGCGATCACCGCCGCCGCCCAGGTCGCGATCGTGAGCAGCTGAGCCCGGCGCTCCCCCAGCGTTGACTGCCCGATCACGGTTGCCGACCAGTACGCCGCAAGCCAGAGCAGCGCGATCGCCCCCGGCCAGGGCTCCGGCCGCCCATCGGAGAGCCCGAATGTCTCGCCGAGCAACAGCGCGAGGGGCAGGGACCAGGCCGCGGCGTGAAGCGCGGCGATCAGGCCGGGGATCAGGAAAAGCGTCGGCCAGGCCGTCCTCCACGACCGGGGCGATGGAGCGCGGGGCGGTTCCGGTTCGGGACCGAAGAGCGATTGCAGATCTTCGCGCATGTTATCTCTGCCGGGTCAAGGTGATGTGGGAGATGGTATCCCACGGCTCCTCGTCACCGAGGTGATAGACAGGAACCCTGCGCCGCAGCTCCGGGACGAGCTGTGGATAGTCACCGATCGCCACGATCACGAAGCGCTTGGTACCCGAGCTCCGGCTCAGCCGGAGCAGGGAACGCTGCATGCCTTCGGTCACGCGGCAGGTGACGATGACGACCGTCGCGCCCCATGGCAGGCGGGCCAGCTCTTCGACGACCATACGCTCGATCCGCTCGCCGAACGCCGGAGCCAGCATCGCGAGATCCTCCAGGATCCGGGTGAGATGACCGGGGCGTCGCCCGGGCGCGATCCGGATCGCACGCGACCGCCTCGGGATCGGTGCGTTGGCATAGAGTCCGACCTGATACCGGCCCTCCACAAGCTGGCTCGCCAGCGAAGCCGCGGTCGTCACGGCCAGCTCAAGCTGCGCCGAGTTCTGGCCACTCCAGAGATGGGAAAACGTGATCGTATCCAGGAAGATCGCCGCCACCGGTGTGGCACTCGGCTCGTAGACCCGCGTCTGGAGCGCACCGGTCCGCGCCGTTGCCCGCCAATGAATCCGCTTTGGGCTGTCGCCGGGGACGTACTCGCGGACGCCCGCCATCCGCAATGGATCCTCGATCAGCGATTGCTGGGGCGTGAAGTCGCCGAACGGCTGCCGGGCGGGCACGATCAGCTCGGTCACCGGTACGACTCTCGGGTACACGAGAAATCCGTCGGTCGCGGCGCTCGCCTCACGCCGCGTGACCAGCCCCAGCGGATCGGTCGCCGTGAGCTGCGCGGGGCCCAGCATGTACCAGCCGCGCTCGCGGCACGGGATCCGGTAGCGATACTGCACCCGTTCGTACATGCCGACGCTGAACATCGAACGCAGGAGCCGAAAACCCGGTCGATCGGTCCGCTCCAGGGTGCGATCGACGATCCGGACATTCGCCGTCGCACTGTCCGCGACCTCGAGACGGGTGATCGGCAATGGCTTGGCGTTCGTGACCTGCAGCGTGACCTCAACCTCATCGCCGAAGAATGCCCTGAGCGTCGACAGCGCCCGCATGTAACGCAGCCCGGCGAAGCAGTACTCCCACCAGACGCGGGTGCCCAGCGCGACAAGCGCGAGGCAAACCCCGACGAGTGCCAGGATCGGCTCGCGCACCAGGATCGAGATCAGGATCACCGCCGCCGCGCCGGTCAACCAGCGACGCGTGTCCATGTCGACGCTGGGGTTGTCCACCCATTCGCCGATCGCCGCAAACCGTTGCCGCACCGATCCGACGCTCGCCGCGATGGGGTTCGCCACCGCGATCAGACCGTTTCCATCGATTCGACCGGGACCGGGGTGTTCGCGATCACGTCGGCGATCAGGTCGACGTTGGACTTTCCGAGCAGGTCGGCCTGGGCGGTCGGCATGATCCGGTGCGAGAGGACGGAGGGCGCCATCAGCCGGACATCGTCCGGAATCACGTAACCGCGACCGGCGATCCCGGCCCGGGCCTGGCTCGCCCGCTCGAGTGCAAGGGACGCGCGCGGGCTCGCGCCGACTTCGATGTTGTCGTGGTCGCGGGTCCGCCGCACCAGCATCAGCAGGTAGTCCTCTACCGCGACACCGACATGGATGTCCCGCACCGAACGAATCAGGTCCAGCAGATCCTCAGGGCTCGTGACCGGCTGAACACCCGCCAGCGGGGTGGCGGTCCGGAAGCGACGGAGCATCATCCGCTCCTCGTCATGTGCCGGATAGCCGATCGACGTCCGGAGCAGGAAGCGGTCGAGCTGTGCTTCCGGGAGCGGAAATGTCCCCTCCAGCTCCACCGGATTCTGGGTGGCGAGCACGAAGAAGGGGCGCGGCAGCGCGACCCGCTCGCGCTCGACCGTGACCTGCCGCTCCTCCATCGCTTCGAGCAGCGCGGATTGCGTGCGCGGACCGGCCCGGTTGATCTCGTCGGCGAGCAGGACGTTGGTCACGATCGGCCCCTGCCGGTAGCTGAACTCGGCCGAGCGCGGGTCGAATACGAGCGATCCGGTAATGTCCGACGGGAGGAGGTCCGGGGTGAACTGAACTCGCCCGAACTCGCCGCCGAGCGCCGCGGCCACGGACCGGGCGAGCATCGTCTTCCCGATACCCGGCACGTCTTCGAGCAGGACGTGCCCTTCGCAGAGAATGGCGACGACGACTTCTTCGATGACCGCCCGCTTGCCGATGATGACCCGCTCGACCTGATCGATAATCCCCGTCGCGACGTCCCTGATCCGGCCTGGCGCGCTCGCGTCACGTAGCATGGGCTGGCTCCACTTTTATGAGAGATTATGGTGGAGCCAGTGTACGACAGCTATTGCTCGTCTGCGGAGCGCACATTGAGGCGTTCGTGATGGTTGGATGCACCATGAAACTCAGGTCCATCGACGGAAGCCCGCTCACGATGAGTCGCACGCGCTCCAGCCTCCAGGACAGCGGAGACCAGGGTATCCAGGTCCTCGACCGTGGTGCCGAAATGAAGGATGTTCGCCCTGAGCGCAAACGTGCCCCGGAGGACCGCCTGGGTCAGGAACGCGGTGCCGTCGCTCTGGACATCCTCCATGATCCGCTTGTTGATGGCGTTGAGCGCGTCGTCATCAAGCTCCGGGTGACGAGGATGATAGCGGAAGCAGACGATCGACAGAACCGGCGCCTCAACCAGCTCCAGATCCGGCGATTCGCGAATCAGGTCGACGAGCGACGCGGCCAGATCGTTGTGGCGCGAGATGACGCGGGCAAGGCCATCCCGGCCACTGTGGGCCAGGGTCATCCAGGTTTTCAGGGCCCGGAACCCGCGCGATTGCTGGAATCCGTATTCCGAGTACCAGGGCAGGCCGCCTATCCCCTTGCCCTCCTCGACGCGAATGTACGGCGGGACGAGGGAGAACGTGTCGCGCAGCAGCGCGCCGGTCCGCACCATCGCGCAGCCACACTCCACCGGAACCGAGAGCCACTTGTGGGGATCGATCGCCAGCGAGTCGGCCCGTTCCATGCCCCGGAAGAGATCCCGGCGACGCTCGTCGAGGATGCCGACGCCGCCGTACGCGCCATCTACATGGAGCCAGAGCCCTTCATCCCCACACAGGTCGGCCAATTCATCGAGCGGATCGATCGCCCCGGTGTTCACCGTCCCCGCCGAGCCAACGACGCAGAACGGGCGTAGGCCGTCGGCACGGTCGCGGTCGATCTGTCGCGCCAGTTCCCGCGGATCGAACCGGTAGTGTCGATCCGCCGCGATCATCCGCACATGCGTCGAGCCGATGCCGAGCAACTCGGCCGCCTTGATGACCGTTGTGTGCGTCTCGGACGACACGTACATGATCAGCGGGGGACGCGCTCCTTGGAATCCTTCCTCCCGGATACTCCATCCGTCTACGGTGGCGGTTTGGTGGCGGGCCGCGGCCAGGCAGGTCAGCGATGCCATCGATCCGCCGCTGACAAGGATGCCCATGCTTCCGTCCGTCGGGTAACCGACGAGCTCCATCAGCCAGCGGACGGTCGTCCGTTCGAGGTATATCGCCGCATGATCGCCTCCAGCGCAACTCGGATTCATGGTAGCGGCGAGCAGCTCGGCGACGATCCCAATCGGGTCCGGCGGCGAGTTCACCCAGCCAAAGAATCGCGGATGTCCGTTGCCCATTGGGTATGGCATGATCTCGGCGGCGACAGTTTCGAGGACATCGCGCGCGGGGTTGCCCGCAGCAGGGAGCGGAGCGTCGAGAATCGATGCAATCGCGTGCGACGGCATGCGCTGATACACCGGCTGCGATGGCAGTGTTGCCAAATACTCGGCGGCAATGTCCACCGCCTCGTGCGCAAGCGACCGGAACTGCTCGGAATCCAGCATCCCGGAAGGTGAAAGACCGTCACTTGGCAGGCCATGTTGACTGGACATGAGGATGCTCCTCTGGAGGCGGGCGTGGCTGCAACGGAGGCAGGGATTCAAGTGACCACCGATCGCGTCCGACCCAGTCTCATCATCGTGTCCGGGATGCCCGCGACCGGCAAGACCACGCTTGCCCACCTCGTCGCCACTGCCCTGGGGTGGCCGCTGTTCACGAAGGACCGGTTCAAGGAGCTGCTGTTCGATGCCGGTGCGTACGACGCGGCGTCGTTCGACCGGGCGCAATCCCGGATCATCGGCACCCAGTCCGTGGCGCTCCTCGGAAGCGTCGCGGGAACCGTGCTCGAGGCCGGGGTGAGCGCCATCCTGGAGTCCAACTTCCTGCCGGGTCTCGCCGCGCGGGATGTGAGCCGGATCCAGCAGGGCGTTCAGGTACGCCAGGTCTATTGCACGACCACCCCTTCGCTGTTCCTCGCTCGCTACGAGGCGCGCGCCGCTTCAGGCAGCCGGCACGTCGTTCATTGTGATGCCGAAGCGCTGCCCGAGCTGGTGGCGCGGGTCGGAACGGGCTTGCACGGCCCGGTCCCGCTCGACGCACCGCTCTTCACCGTCGACACCACCGATGGTTACACCCCCTCGCTCGCCGAGATTATCGCGTTCTGCCGGAGATGACCCTTGGACCGCCCAACGCGAGACGTGAGAGACCTGTTGTAGAAGCGGGCCAGAATCGATAAGGAGGTCATTCCGCCGGAGACACCTCGAACAGCCTGCCCTGTAAGCGACATCGGAGCGAAGCGATGGGCCGCATCCGCTCGATTGCTTCGCAATCGCCTGTGAATGGGTCTGTGCCCGCCCGTGGCACTCTCCTGCCTGGTCATGGGCGGGCACATTCGACTTCGCTCAGTGCAGGCGTCCGCGGGCAATCGTTCCGTGAGAAGGTTCACGCTCATATCCGCTAGCCCGCCCCTGCAAGGAAGCTCCGGTTCGACGACCAGCGCGCGACGACAGACGCCCCGCGTGGGGCGCCTGTCGTCGTTAGCGGAGATGCAATTGTGCCGGTGACCGATGACTACGCGCGGACCGGCATCGCGGTCGAATCGTTCCCGGTCTCCGGTGCGGAATGGGCAGCGGCACTCCCGACCCGGCGTGGTTCGTTCACGTTCGGCAGAACCAGCCAAATGACGAACAGCGCGGTGAAACAGGCGAAGGCGATGAGCAACAGCATTGAAGAGTCTCCCCGGGCGTCTGGCCCGTTATCGTGCGTGGGTGGCGACCGGCAAGCCAATGTCCGGCCGCCACGATCGATTCGCGTGACGAACGATCAGATTTGGTAGGCGACCTCTCCGTGCTGGCTCGTGTCGAGGCCGAGTACCTCGGCGTCTTCCTCGACCCGGATCGGGATCACCAGGTTGATCGCCTTGAGGATCACGAAGGTCGCGACTCCGGAGAAAACGACCGCGGCCATCGTCGCCACGACCTGGTACCAGAGTTGCTCCGGGTTGCCGAAGAAGAGGCCGTTGAGCCCTTCCGTGCCGCTGATCGCCTCGTCGGCGAACAGGCCGGTCGCCAGGGCGCCCCAGATCCCGCCGACGCCGTGGACCGCGAAGACATCGAGCGCGTCATCGATCCGGAGGCGCTCCTTGAGCAGATCGACCGTCAGGAAGCAGGCGATACCAGCCACGAACCCGATGATCAGCGCGGCGGGGACACCAACGAACCCGGCCGCCGGGGTGATTCCAACCAGACCGGCCACCGCGCCCGCCGCCGCGCCAAGTACGCTCGGGTGCCCCTTGCGCATCCACGACGCCGTCATCCAGCTCAGGGCGCCCATCGCGGCGGCAACATTGGTCACGACAAAGGCATGCGCGGCGAGGCCGTTGGCGCCGAGCGCGGAGCCGGCGTTGAAGCCGAACCAGCCGAACCAGAGCAGCCCGGCCCCGAGCACCGTCATCGTCAGGTCATGCGGATCAGTCTCCGCGGTGCCGAACGTCTTGCGCCGGCCCAGCACGATCGCGCAGACGAGGGCAGCGACGCCGGATGAGATGTGGATCACGGTGCCACCGGCGAAGTCAAGCGCCCCGAGCTCGAACAGCCAGCCGCCACCCCAGACCCAATGGGCGAGCGGGGCATAGACGATCGTCGACCAGAGGATCGAGAAGACGACGAACGCCTTGAAGCGCTTGCGCTCGGCGAAGGCGCCGGTGATCAGGGCCGGGGTGATCGCCGCGAACATCATCTGGAAGGCGACGAAGCCCATCGTCGGGATCCCGTACGGGGTCCAGACATCCGTTGGCGTGATGTTGCGAAGCCCGATGAAGTCGAGCCCGCCGATCAACCCGCCCCGGTCCGGCCCGAACGCCAGCGTGTAGCCCCAGAGCACCCAGACCACACTGATCAGCGCGAGGATGAAGAAACTGTGCATGATCGTCGAGAGCACGTTCTTGCGGCTCACGAGCCCGCCGTAGAAGAAACCGAGCGCAGGCGTCATCAGCATGACCAGCGCCGTTGCCATCAGGACCCAGGCGGTATTCCCCGTATCGATCTCCATTGTTACAATCCTCATCCCTGCCCGTGGCGCGACTCATGACGACGCGTGCACACTTTGCACAATTCACACGGCGGCGTGTGGTCTCTCTGCAGTCTAAGAATCACGGCATAATCCGGCCTAGGTGCAAAAGGGACGAATACGACCACGCTTTATGGTCCGTATGCACAAATCCAGGCACCTGCATCCACTACAGATGGCACGAGCGCTGAAAGGCGCGTCTATCCCCGTACGTACGCGACGCTTTCATTCGATCGATCAGCGGTGGCCGCTTGGCTCCGAACGGCTCGGCGGCGGCACCGAACTGGCTCTTGACGCAGCGAATCGATGAGGTCGGCAGGCCGGGTTGTTGACAAAATGGGGGAGCACCATGATGCGGGATGAATCAACGGTCGCGTTGTATGACTTGAACGCGGAGATCGAGCGGTTCCCACCTGATGCGGGCAGCGTGGCCAGGCATCGTGCCGAAATTCTGATCAAAACCGCTACTCTACGCGTCGTGCTTGTGACGATGCTTACAGGTGGGGAGATGCACGAGCATGCCGCGCCCGGGCCAACCACGATCCAGGTTCTGCGCGGCTCGATCCGACTGACGATCGACGACGTCGCCCAGGACCTGAACGAAGGGCACTTGATCTCGCTGGCCGGAGGCGTCCAGCATGCGGTCAACGGGATCGCCGATGGGGCTTTCCTGATGACGATCGCTCATCTCGACTACGAGCCGGATCCGGGGGGATCGTAGGAAGGGCCGGGAGATCGCAATGGACGAGCAGACCCTCCTGCGCGGGGTGATCCCGATCGCGCCGACGATCTTCAACGATGACGAGTCCCTCGACCTCGAAGGGCAGCGCCGGTCGCTGGATTTCCTGATCGACGCCGGTGTCGACGCGATCTGCATTCTGGCCAACTATTCCGAGCAATTCTCGCTGAGCGACCAGGAGCGCGACGAGCTGTTGGCACTCGCGCTGGATCACGTCGCGGGCCGTGTCCCGGTGATCGTCACCACCAGCCACTACAGCGCCCGGATCGCCGCCGAGCGAAGCCGGCGTGCCCAGGATGCCGGTGCCGCGATGGTGATGCTGATGCCGCCCTACCACGGCGCCACCCTGCGAGTCGGCGGGTCCGACCTGCTCCGCTTTTTCGGCACGGTGGCGGAAGCGATCGCGATCCCGATCATGATCCAGGACGCGCCTATGAGCGGCACTCCGTTGCCGTCCCCGCTGCTGGCCGAGCTGGCACAGGCAATCCCGCTGGTTCGGTACGCCAAGATCGAGTCCGCCAACGCGGCCAGCGCGATCCGGACCCTGATCGCGCTGGCCGGCGACGCGCTGCCCGGTCCGTTCGACGGCGAAGAAGGAATCACCCTGATCCCCGATCTCGAGGCGGGGGCCGTTGGCACGATGCCCAGCGCGATGATCCCCGATATCCTCGGGGAAGTCGTCCGGCGCTGGCATGCCGGCGATCGTCCGAGCGCGACGGACCTCTGGGAAGCGTGGCTGCCGATGATCCATTTCGAGAACCGGCAATGCGGGCTCCGCGCCACGAAGGTGCTGATGAAGGAGGGCGGCATCATCCGAAGCGCCGCCACCCGTGCTCCGTTCGGCCCGCTTGCACCCGCGATCGAGGAGGGCTTGATCGCGCATGCACGGCGTCGCGATCCGCTGATCCTGCGCTGGGCGGCTGCACACTGAGGCCCGCTATCGCATCGTGTGAGCTGTCACGACAAGAAGGGATGACCAGGCCGATGACACAACCGAACTCCGATGCGGTGCCGATAATCGATGCCGCCGCGCCCGAGCTGCTCGTCGACGAACCCAGTGAAACCGGCGAGGGCCCGCTCTGGAACGAGGACGAGCGGGCGCTCTACTGGGTCGATATTCCGAGCGGGCGGCTGTTCCGGTATTCCCCGGCGACGAGCACCAACGAGCTGGCCTACCAGCATGACTCGATGATCGGGGGCTACACGTTCCAGGCCGATGGCACGATCCTG
>CADCWJ010000279.1 GCA_902806365.1 uncultured Thermomicrobiales bacterium | reverse complement strand
GCAGCAATAGACGCCAGAACACACCCGGACGCACCCGGACACGCGGCCCCGTGAATGCCGGGTTTTAGGCTTAGATAAGCTACATACCGGGACCAAGCAGGACGCCCCCGGACGTGCTCTTACGGATTGTGGCTCCGAAGGTCGCGGGTTCGAGCCCCGTCGGTCACCCTCTCAGTTTCCGCATAGGTTAGGAGAACTCACAGAAGCGTGACGCGGTGCGGCGTTCGTGTCGGGCTTTTCTGACACCACCGTGACACCACCGTGAATGCGAACGGCGTAGCATGGAGCATGGCAGCACAATGAGCCGGTCAGCCGTTCGAGTCCGCTCGTCGACTCTCCCGGTGGGTTGTATCGGCCCATGATCGCATCTTGGAGACACTCACGACGCCGGAGAGGGTCGAGAGCGGGAACGAGATGCCGGTGGACCTGCAAGTGCATCATCCGCGCATCACCACGGATCGGAACGCTGTCAAGTCCATTAACATCGAATGCGCTTATTCGTCGTTACCTTGCGATCACTGCAGATCGGACATCGAGTATGAGCCTGAGCGGCCATTGCCTGGGATCGGTTGGCAAGTAGGGGTTCAGTTTGACCCGCGCCCCAGGCTGTGTCTAACATGGGTCGGTCCAGGGAGGGGAGAGGCATGCAAGAAGAGCGGACACGGGCTTCCCTGCCCGGATGGCTCGACGGGCTCTACGACCCGGACGAGATGCGCGCGGCGGATCGCTTCGCGATGGAGCGGCGCGGCATCCTGGAGTTGGAGCTCGCCGAGAAGGCCGGGGCGGGGCTGGCGGCGGCCGCGGCAGAGGTCGCCGGAGGGGGTCCGATCCGCGTCGTGGTCGGGCCGGGCAACAATGGGGGAGACGGTTTGATCTCGGCCCGTCTACTCAGGGAAGCCGGGCACGAGGTCGACGTGATCGCCCCGCTCGCACTGGACGGCCTCGACGGCGTGCCGCGGACGAACCTCGATCGCCTGCCCGGAGATCCGCCGCGCCCGTTCGATCCGGCTGCCCTCGCGGGCTCCGGTGCGATCGTCGACGCGTTGCTCGGGACGGGCTTCGAGGGCGTCGTCCGCGAACCTCTCGCCGGGGTCATCGCGGCGATCAACGCCGCGGGCGCGCCGGTGGT
>CADCWJ010000278.1 GCA_902806365.1 uncultured Thermomicrobiales bacterium | reverse complement strand
GCCACCGAGCTTGAAGCACGGCGCTGCCGTAACGGTGACGTCATCGTGGTCGGGGCAGGCAACTCGGCCGGGCAAGCAGCGATGTTTCTTTCCGGCACGGCAAGCACCGTCCATCTGGTGTGCCGCGGTCCGGATCTCCATCGCAGCATGTCCCAATATCTGATCACTCGCCTGGAGCGCACCCCGAATGTACGCCTCTACACCCGGTGTGCTGTGCGCGAGCTACAGGGGCGCGAGCGACTGGAAGGGGCGACCATCGCAGACGCCAGGGGTGTCCCAATACAGATTCCTGCCTCTGCCCTGTTCGTGATGATCGGCGCCGATCCGCGCACGGAGTGGCTGCGCGGAACGGTTGACCTCGACGACAAGGGATTCATCCTGACCGGACCGGATCTTACCGTTGACGGATCCGAACCGGTGCCATCGCCGTTCCAGACCAGCGAGTCGGGGATTTTCGCCGTTGGCGATGTCCGGAGCGGCTCGGTGAAGCGCGTGGCGTCGGCCGTCGGGGAGGGGTCGGTGGTGGTTCAGGCGGTGCATCGTTTTTTGGCGGAGAGGAGCGATGAAGCGAAATGATGCTCACGTGTCTGGGGCAGGTGCCTGCCCACCTTCACCGCGAGAGCGCAGCCATGTGCCCGGCAACAGGATCGACCCGATTACTCGCCCGTGGGCGTGAGAGCACGGTGCCGGTAAGTTTCTCCGGCTTCAATCCGGGCGACGGAGCTCGTGCGCCGCGCTATGATCCTTTCAGGAGTGATCAACATGATTTTTACCGGGCGCAACGTCGAGCAGTGGCCACCGCTGCCGCTAAGCGAGTGGCAGGAAACGCAGGAAACCCTTCACCTGTGGACTCAGATCGTGGGCAAGGTCAAGCTGGCGTTGACCCCGTTCCAGAACGAGTGGTGGAACGTGGCGTTTTCCTCTGTCCCACGTGGCTTGACGACCGGACTCATCCCCTCAGATGCGGGAGCCTTTGCGGTCGACTTCGACTTCATCGATCACACGCTTTTCATCCATGCCAGCAGCGGCCGCACCGAATCGATGCCGCTTGTCTCGCGCACGGTCGCCGACTTCTACGCGACGTTCATGGAAACGCTGCACAGGATGGGCATCGACGTGACCATCAATCCCGTTCCCACCGAGATTCCCGATCCGATCCCGTGCGACACCGATCATGTGCACTGCACGTACGATCCCGAGTTCGTTCATCGCTGGTGGACGATCCAGTTGGGGATTGAGCTGGTCCTGCAGCGCTACCGCTCGAACTTTGCCGGCAAGAGCAGTCCCGTCAATTTTTTCTGGGGATCGTTTGATCTCAACGCAACCCGCTTTTCGGGGCGCCCGGCCGACCCACCGAAAGGAGCGCCGCGGTTTATGCAACTGGCCGAGCAGCAAGAAAATTTTGCCTGCGGCTTCTGGCCGGGCAATGTGACGCTGTTCGGGGTTACGCTCGGCGAGCCCGCATTGTACTCGTACATCTACCCCGAACCGCAAGGGTTCAGCGAGGCGGCGGTTCGCCCCGCCGCCGCTCGCTATGAGCCACATCTCGGCCAGTTCCTGCTGCTGTATGACGATGCACGGCGAGCGGCATCACCAGCGGACGCGATCCTGGAGTTCTTCGAGAGTACCTACGAAGCTGCCGCGACCCTGGCCGATTGGAACCGCTCGACACTGGAACGCACGCCGCCAACCGGAGCAAGGAGATGAGTGGCTCACGGGTCCACGGCCGGACCAGCGTCCCGGGGGCAGACCGGCGTGCTGCGCATGCCGAATGGATCGATGTCGTGGAGAGGTTAGTGGCAAGGGAACGCGAGTAAACCCGGACGGTCCGGCCGCCGGATCGATCCGACGAGGAGGAACGCAACATGGCAGAGGGATTCATCTCGCGCGGATTTCGCGGCCGTCGTCGTGATCCGGACCTGGACGGTCGCTTGCCGCCCGGCCAGTATGCGACGAGGGACTTTCCGGTCCTCTCGGCCGGACCGACGCCCCGGACGTCGATCGATCGGTGGGATCTTCGCATCACTGGCGAGGTCGAGCAGGAACGGCGCTGGACCTGGGAGGAGTTTCTCGCCCTGCCCCGGGAAACGTTCACCGTCGATATCCATTGCGTCACGAAGTGGTCGAAGTTCGATACGGCGTGGGAGGGTGTCTCGATCGATACCCTGCTCGAAGGTGTCGACCACTGCGGCAGCTACCTGATCGCCCACTGCGATGGCGGGTATACGACCAACCTGCCGATCGAGGACGTCACCGACGGCAAGGCCTGGGTCGCCTTCGGATACGACGGCGAGTCGCTCGGCCCCGAACATGGGGGGCCGGCCCGGCTTCTGGTGCCGCATCTCTACTTCTGGAAGAGCGCCAAGTGGGTTCGGCGCCTCGAGCTCGTCAGTGACGATCAGCCGGGGTTCTGGGAAGAGCTCGGCTACCACAACTATGGGGATCCATGGCAGGAACAACGATACCAGGGCGACTGAAATGGCTCTACGCCAATGTCGCCGAGATCATCGTCGAGACACCGCGGACGCGGGCGCTGGTCCTCTCCGTGCCAGGCTGGGCTGGCCATCGGGCCGGTCAGCATGTCGATATTCGGCTGACCGCCGAAGACGGCTATCGGGTCGAGCGAAGCTACTCGATCTCGTCCGCGCCAGAGGGGGACCGGATCGAAATCACCGTCGAGCGCCTGGATGACGGCGAGGTTTCGCCCTACCTTGC
>CADCWJ010000277.1 GCA_902806365.1 uncultured Thermomicrobiales bacterium | reverse complement strand
GCGTGATGGCGATCCGGTCCCGTGGAGCTATCCAACCTCAGTCAGGACAGGTGTATGATGGGGCCACGCCGGGCCCCAAGTGAAAATCACCATTCTGTCTCCCACGCACTGGTTTGAAGGAGCGCGTCATGCCGATGTACCTCACCCGGTTCAGTTACACGCCCGCCACCTGGGCAAAACTCGTCGAGCACCCTGAGGACCGGCGCACCGCCGCCGCCCAGTACATCGAATCGGTCGGCGGCACGTTGCATGGCTTCTGGTATGCCTTCGGCGACCATGACGGCTACAACCTGTGGGAGGCGCCGGACACCGTCTCGATGGCTGCCGTGGCGATCGCGATCGGCGGGGGTGGGGCCTTGAGCAGCATCCAGACGATCGTCCTGCTGTCGGTAGAGGAGACGATGGAGGCCCTGCAACGAGCTGCTTCAATCAGCTACCGGCCCCCAGGGGAACACCAACCCACCTGATCCGGATAGCGCAGCCCCGCGCTCAAAAAGTCCGTCTCGCATGGAGATCCGAACAAAGGCAGCCGTGGACGTGCATACCGCGGCGTGACTTCGTAAGGAAGCACACGTTCTTCTGTAATCCTGGCTTCGGACGCAATCAAGCATGCTGGGCTGCACCGACGGATACAGCTTCGCCACCGGGCTGGCGCTGCGATTGCGTGGTACGCCACTTTTCCATGGCTTCCGCATCGCCAGCGAGATCAGGGGGACGTCGATATCCGCTGGCGCGCAGCACGTGACGTCTCGTTCAAGGCCGTGACTCGGACGGCGTGGGCGGGACGACGCCAACGGTGGCGGGAAGATCGCGCAGTCATCGCGTGCGAGCAGCGATCGCGTCACCGTCTCTACCAGGTGACTGGGATAGGCAAGCAGGCGCCGAGCGTCCGCTCGTTTCCGGAATTACCGGCGCCCACCCGGCGCGCTATGCCGCGCGGGGGCGCGTCCGTGCGTTCGACCTCCACGGCCTGAGATCCGCTTTGTCCGGATGACAGCGCTTGCAGGCGCGATACCCGGCGGCCCTGGCCCCGGCGATCGTGTCGAAGAAGTGTACGTTGTGGCGATGGGGCGTCCGCGCCGGGCAGCCGACCCGGCAGTAGATGCCGGTGGTGCGGACGGCGATCACGAAGGGGTCGAGATTCGCCGTCACTTCGTACGATCTGGCGACCATCGCCCTCCAGCGCTCCTCGTCGCGCGTCCCGGCCAGGCGAGGTACGGATTCGATCAGCGGAGCCATCATGAGATGAGCGTTTCCGGTGCCGCCGGCGCGGGTAGGACCTGCGCGCGCCGTGCCTTCCAGCGCTGGACAAGCCGGTTGTCGATCACGATCATCGCCACGCCGATCAGGGCCATCCCGAGCAGATGGCGGGGGACGATTGCCTCGTCGAGGAAGAGCGCGCCGAGGATCAGCGAGCTGACGGGAATCAGGAAGGTCACCAGCGAGACGTTGCTGGCGCCGGACGAGGCCAGGATCCGGAAGAAGAGGAGGTAGGCGAGCGCGGTGCAGAGCGTCGCCAGGCCGACGACCGCGGCGACCGAATCGAGGTGCGGAGTCGCGTTCGCCCAGGGCCGCTCGATCAGGAGCGCGATTGGCAGGAGGATGATGCTGGCCGAGGTCATCTGCCCGGTCGCGGCGATCAGGGGTGGCGTGCCCTTGAGACGACGGCCGAAGATGCCCGAGAACGCATAGAAGACGGCGGCTGCGAGGATCGCGACTTGCGCCAGCCCGTTGTCGCTGGCGATCGCGAGGAGGTCGTCGCCGATGATGACGATCACGCCGAGCAGGCCGAGCGCGACGCCGCCGACCCGGGCCGGGGTGAGATGTTCGTCCGCCGTCAGGACGTGGGCGAGCACGATCGTGAAGATCGGGACGGTCGCGCCGAGGATTGCGGCCAGCCCGCTGGCGATATGCGTTTCGCCCCAGACGATCAGGCTGTAGGGAATAAGGCTGTTGAGCAGGCTCATCACGATGAACGGTCGCCAGGCGGCAACGGTCGAGGGCATCCGCTGACCGCGTGCCAGGATCACGAAGTGGAGGATGAGGGCGGCGATCAGGACGCGCCCGAGCACGATCGTCAGCGGCTCGAAATCGTCGACCGCGACCTTGATGAAGAAGTACGAGCCGCCCCAGATCACGGAGAGCGCGAGCAACAGCAGCCAGGTCGTCGCGCTCATCGCGAACCCGCCGGGCGGCGCGGTTGTTATCGCAGTGGTCGGTGTCGGCGCTGTCGTCACGTTTGCTCCGGGTGAAGATGCTGGTCGTCACGGATTGATATGGACCCACGCCATTGTGACAGGCGAACCCGCGCTCCGTCAGACGAGGACGACGGCGGGATGTGAGATGCCCGCACCACGGCGGCGATCAGGAACCTGGCGCCTGGGCGAAGGTGTCCCGGAACGCCTGGCCCTTGGTGGCGAGAGCGGCGCGAAAGATCCCGAGGGCCCTGGTCCCATCCAGCGGAGGGCGAGGGTCTTGGACCCGGTCCACTCCGTCAGTTGATCGAGACGGGTGCTCCCGGCCGCGGCGATCGTGTTCCGGGCCGGGTTGCCGATCCCGAAAGGCAAGGCGGCAAGATCGGAAGCGCGGTCCGGTGTCCGGTGCGTCGTCATCGCTGAGCGGTCGTTTCCTTGGACGCGATGCCAGTCGCTCGCTAGAGCGTGACCTCATCCCGCCAGGAGTGCTGTGGCACGAACCCGATCAGCGCGCGCGCCTTGGCGATCGACAGCAGCGTCTCGTGCTCGCCGACCTCGCGCCGGATCTCGACACGCGGGAAGATCTCGCGCATCAGGTCGGCCGAGGGCCGGTCCATGATCGTGTCGGCCGCCGCGATGATGACGTTCTGGGAGCCGGTGGTGCTCGCTTCGAGCGCGTTGCGGCAGGAGACCGCGACATCGCGGACGTCGATGTAGCCCCACAGGTTGGTCTGACGGATGGAGGCGTCGCCCTGGAACGACGGCACCCGCTCGTAGCCGTCGGGCGCGAAGATGTTCGAGAACCGAAGCCCGACGAAGGGAATCCCGGACCAGCCGGAAATGTGCTCGGCCAGCGTCTCGCCGACGACCTTGGAGAGGGCGTAGGTCGAAGACGGGTAGGGGAAGTGATCCTCGTCGACCGGGGCGTAGCGGGGAGGCGTCTCCGGGGTGAAGGAGAGCCCGAGCGTTGTCTCGCTCGACGCCCAGACGACGCGCTGGAGTCCGAGTTGGGCGGCGGCGAGAAAGACGTTGGAGTTCATCGCGGTGTTGTCGGTGAAGGTTTTGCCTGGGGTGTAGATGCCGTTGGAGGGGATCGCCGCCATGTGGACGACGGCGTCGGCACCGTGGAGGATCTCGACAGTCTGCCCGTAGTCAGTGAGGTCGGCCCGGAGGAAGGGAGCGCCGAGATCGGCGGGCGGTGCGGCGGCATCGGTCGCGGAGACGGTGTAGCCGTGTTCGACGAGGTCTTTGGTGATCGCGCGGCCGGCTTTGCCGGAGGCGC
>CADCWJ010000276.1 GCA_902806365.1 uncultured Thermomicrobiales bacterium | reverse complement strand
CGGCGGCGATCGAAGGGTTCTTCGACATTCCGGTCGATCACCTTCGCGCCACTCCCCTGCTTGCCCAGGCGTTCCGGCGGACCATCAAGGACGAGGTGGTGGTCGTCAGCCCCGATGCCGGTGGCGTCGCCCGTGCCGAGGATTTTCGCGTTCGCGTGGGCGGTTCGCTCGCGATCATTTCGAAGCAGCATCCCGGTCCCGACGCGACCGAAACGCTCGAGATGGTTGGCGATGTCGACGACAAGGTGGCGGTGATCGTCGACGACATGATCTCAACCGGCGGCACGCTGATCGAGGCGGCCGGGCTGCTTCAGGCCCGGGGTGCTTCCGCGATACATGTCGCCGCCACGCATGGCATCTTCGCGGGCGACGCGCTGGAGCGGATCGACGCATCACGGATTGGGCGGGTCTTCGTCACCGACACCATTCCCGAGGCGGCGGTAGGCTCCGCGAAAGTGGAAATCGTCAGTGTCGCGCCCCTTCTCGCGGAAGCGATCATGCGTACGCACAGGGGATTGAGCGTGAGTGCCCTGTTCACCTGACAGGATCGCCGTCCGCCTTCGGGCTGGTTTCGTGGGCCGCCAACCCTCGCATTCGTCACATTGGGCCGCAGGGATAACCGAGTCGACCAGGAGCAAGTGTGTCCGATACCGCGCAACAAGCGATCTTGGCGACGCTTGCCATTCTCATCATGGCAATCGCCGCCCTGGTCCAGTCCACGATCGGCATGACGAGTGCCCAACGGCTCCGAAGCGCGACCGGCGACGCACCGGGGGCAAGCTTTCGCCGCCGTTCTGTCCACACGCTGGCGGACCCCAGGCGATCTCTTGCAGCGTCGATGTTCCTGCTCCAGATCCTCGCCGCAATCGTTGCCACGAGCCAGCTGACCAGACTGTTCGATCGACTTACCGACCGGAATTTGAGCTGGCTGCCGGTGCTCATTGTCGGCATCGTCTATCTCATCGTCGGGCAGGCGCTGCCACAGGCCCTTGCCGAGCGGTCGCTGCACGGCTTTCTCGACCGGGTCGTGCGGGTGGCGTATGTGGTGACGCTGCTCCTCGTGCCGGCCACCTGGGTCGTCGAAAAAGCTGCCGAGCTGTTCCACCGCGTGCTCCCCGGCGAGCGGGAGGAGCCCGAGTCCCACGGGCTGGAAGAAGATCTCCGGCCCCTGCGGCATGACGGCGAGGATGACGTGATCGGCAGTGACGAACGCGAGATGATCGACGGCATCCTGAGCCTGGAGGGGATGACGGTGCGCGACATCATGGTGCCGCGGCTCGACATCGTCGCCGTCGATCGCTCGGTCAACCCCCGTCAGCTCGTCGATACTATCGTCAATGCCGGACACTCCCGCATCCCTGTCTATCAGGAGTCGGTCGATCGCATCCTCGGTGTCCTCTACGCGAAGGATCTCCTGCCGTTCGTGGTCGGGAACACAAACCGGATCCCGCTGCTCGACCTGATCCGGCCCGCCTTCGTGGTGCCGGAGTCAAAACGTCTCAATGTCCTGTTCGCCGAGCTGCGGAGAACCAAGATTCATATCGCGATCGTGGCCGACGAATACGGCGGCACGGCCGGGCTGGTCACGATCGAGGACATCCTGGAGGAGATCGTCGGCGAGATCCAGGACGAGTACGACACGGAGGACTGGCTGTTCGAGCTGCAGTCGGACTCGCTGCTTCTCGCCGACGGGCGGCTCCCGATCGAGGACGTCGAGGAAGCGTTGCACATCCGGTTCGCGGAAGATGACGACTTCGGCACGCTCGGTGGCTTCGTCCACAAGCATCTGGGCCGCCTGCCGATCCAGGGTGACGCATTCGAGGCGGAGGGCGTTCGGGTCGAGATCCTGGCAGTGGAGCGCCATCGCGTCCGCAAGCTGCAACTTACCAAGCTCAAGCGTGATGACCCTTCCGGAGACCGCGCGTCGGACCGGCGGGAGCGAACGCGGCGGGGGGATGGAGAGGATGCCGCGATCGAGAACATCCCGGCCGGCCAGGATGGCCAGCCCTGAAGTGACATTGCGTTCTCCAGCGACGGCTATCATCGGTCGTCCGCTCATCCGCCTCGATCGCGTCTCCAGCACGATGGACGTCGCGGCCGGACTGGCGGCGCTCGGGGCTCCGGAAGGCACCACGGTGCAGGCCGATCTCCAGACGGCCGGACGCGGCCGTGCTGAACGCCGCTGGGAGGCGGACGCCGGATCGGCCCTGATGCTCTCGGTCGTCCTGCGGCCCGCCGTCTCGCCAACCCGCTTCGGATCGATGTCCCTTCTGGCGGGATTGGCGGTCTCACGCGTGGCAGAAGCGTTCACGTCCCGGCAGACGACGATCAAGTGGCCCAACGATGTCCTGATCGAGGGCCGCAAGGTGGCAGGTATCCTGCTCCAGTCGCGAACGACGAGCGACCCAGCGGCAGCGTGCCTGATTCTCGGGATGGGAATCAACGTGCGTTCCGCACCGGCGACGCGCACCGCGTCCGCGACATGCCTTGCCGAGGCGGCTGGCGAGGACGTTCGGGTGCCGGACGTGCGCCACCGCCTTATCGCCGAGCTGCGTTCGGTGTACGACGGCTTCACCATTGGTGATCTCGGGGAGACGTGGACGCAGATCGAGGATCGGCTGGCCTACCGGGACCAGGAGGTGACGATCGTGGATGGCAGCCGCACGGCCCGGGGCATCGTGGCCGGTATCGGCGACCGCGGCGAGTTGCTGCTGCGGCAAGCCGACGGCACCAACCGCTCGGTCGTCTCCGGCGAGCTGGTCCGTGGGCCTCGACCGGTAGCAATGTGAAACATCTCCCGCCAGCGTGCGGCAGCCGCCCTGTATACTTCCGCCACGATCACGATCGTCATCCCGATCAGTTTTTGCGTGCATGCGAGTAGTGAAAGCGACGGATCGTTCAATGAACTTCGACCTCGACGACGAGCAGATTCAGGTTCGGGACATGGTCCGCGAATGGGCGACCCGCGAAGTCGCCCCGTACATCCGTGAATGGGACGCCGAAGGCAAGGTCGACCGCGTGATCATCGACAAGCTCGGTGAATCAGGCGTCCTTGGCCTGCCGATCCCTGAGGCCTACGGTGGTCTGGGGCTGGACTATATCAGCCTCGCGCTCGCCTGCGACGAGCTGGAGTATGTCGACACCTCACTCCGCGTCATCATGAGCGTTCACGCCGGGCTCAACAGCCTCGCGCTTCTCCAGTGGGGAACCGAAGAGCAGAAGCAACGCTGGCTCGTGCCGCAGGCCGAGGGGACCCGGATCGCGACCTTCGGCCTTACCGAAGCGGCGGCGGGCACCGATGCCGGAGCGATCGAATCGACCGCGAAGCGCGATGGCGACTCGTATGTGCTGAACGGCTCGAAGATGTGGATCTCGTTAGGGGACATCGCCGATCACTTCCTCATCTTTGCCAGCGTCGATCGATCCCTGAAGCACAATGGTCTCACCGCGTTCGTCCTCGAACGAGGTATGCCCGGGTTTACCACCGGCACGATCAAGGGCAAGCTCGGAATCCGGGCCGGGAACACCGGGGAATTGGCGTTCGACAACGTCCGTGTGCCGATCGAGAACCGTATTGGCGAAGAGGGCGAGGGATTCAAGATCGCGATGAGCTGCATCGATCAGGGGCGCCTCACGGTTGCCGCTGGTGCGGTCGGGCTGACGCGCGCCGCGCTCGATGCGAGTGTCTCGTACGCCAAACAGCGCCAGACGTTCGGTCAACCGATTGGCAGGCACCAACTCGTCCAGCAGATGATCGCGCGGATGGTGGACGGGCTGGAGACGTCCAGACTGCTCGTGTACCGCGCGGCGGAGCTCAAGAACCAGGGGATTCGGAACACGCGGGAAACATCGCTCGCGAAGTGGCACGCCTGCGATGTGGCGCTCCAATCCGCCGATGATGCCGTGCAGATTCACGGGTCCTATGGGTTCTCCAATGAGTACCCAGTCGAGCGATACCTGCGCAACGCTCGGGGAGCCGTCATCTATGAGGGAACTCGTGAGCTCCATCAGATCATCCAGGCGGAATACGCGCTTGGCTATCGCCAGGACAAGCCGCTCCGGATGCCGCAGCAACCGGTAACCCCGTTGGAGCTGACGAAAGTCGGGGTCTAGCCACAGGCAAGGGTGATTTCGTGACACGAAGCGTGATCCTCGCTGGCGCGCGGACACCATTTGGCAAGCTCAACGGATCGCTGGCGAGCAAGACGGCCGTGGAACTCGGGGGTATCGCCCTGGGGGAAGCGATCGAGCGCTCCCGGATCGATCCTCTAGAGATCGAGCACGTGTCGATGGGACAGGTGCTCCAGGCCGGCGCCGGTCAGAACCCGGCCCGGCAGGTCGGGTTCCGCGTCGGGCTGCCGAAGACGGTGACTTCGGAGACCGTCAATCGTGTCTGCGGCTCGGGAGTGCGCGCGCTCTCGCTCGTCGATGCGGCGATCCGCCTCGGTGATCAACAGGTCGCCGCCGTGGGGGGCATGGACAGCATGTCGAACGCCCCGTTTGTCCTCCGCCAGGCTCGACGCGGATACCGGATGGGCGACGGCGGGCTCGAAGATCTCGCCATCAGCGACGGTTTGCTCTCCGCCGCGGACGGCTGCTCGATGGGCGAACAGGCGTCGATGGTTGCGGCCCAGGAGCGCATTTCCCGCGAGGAGCAGGATGAGTGGGCATTGCGCTCTCACACGCGCGCGGTCGCCGCGATCGACTCCGGGCGGTTCGCGCGCGAGATCGCCGCGGTAGATGTCACCGAGCGCAAGCAGTCCATTCGGGTTGACGCTGACGAAGGACCCCGCCGGGACACCTCGTCCGAGGCGCTCGCGAAGCTCCGGCCCGCGTTCGGCCCGGAGAGCACCGTGACCGCTGGGAACGCCCCGGGGCTCAGCGACGGCGCGTCCGCCTTCATGGTCGCCAGCGAGGATTGGGCCATCTCCCACGGCGCTTCCGTTGCAGCGACGGTGCTCGGCTTCGGGCAGGCGGCGTGGGACCCTCCATACCTCGCCTACACGCCTGCGATGGCGACCTCCAAGGCGCTTGAAAAGGCGGGAATCGGCATCGACCAGGTGGACCTCTTCGAGATCAACGAGGCGTTCGCCAGCGTCATCCTTATCGCCGCCCGTCGGCTCGGAATTGACCTGGACCGCGTCAACGTCAACGGCGGCGCGATCGCGATCGGCCATCCGCTCGCCGCCAGCGGCCCCCGGATCGTGCTGACCCTTATCGAAGAGCTCACCCAGCGAGGTGGCGGTATCGGCGTGGCGGCGATTTGCTCCGGTGGCGGTCTCGGAGACGCCGTCGTTGTGCGGGTCGACGGGTGATGAGTGACGCTGAGGCGGCATCGTGGTTCGCGCGCCGGTTTCCCGGCGCGATCATTCTTCCCTTCAATGGCCGTTGGCCGAACATCGCGGAATCGGCGTTCATTGCGCCGGGCGCGGTGGTCATCGGCGATGTCACGGTCGGTGAAGCGTCGAGCATCTGGTTCAACACCACAGTTCGTGGCGACATCGCTCCGATCGCGGTCGGTGCCCGGACCAGTGTCCAGGACGGCACCGTCGTCCACGTCAACGAGGACGCGCCGGTGGTGATCGGCGATGACGTCACGATCGGGCACGGGGCGCTGATCCACGGTACCGAGATCGGGAACGGCGTGCTCGTCGGCATGGGGGCGATCGTGCTTTCCTATTCCACCGTCGGTGCCGGGGCGGTTATCGCCGCTGGCGCGTTGATCGCGGAGCGGGTCGCGGTGCCGGCCGGCGCCGTCATGGTCGGGGTGCCCGCGAAACAGCGAAGCGAGCTCGATCGTCAGCAACGGGAGCGCATGGCGGACATCCCCCCGCGCTACGTCGCGGTCAGTCGCGTCTACAAGGCAGACGCGGAAGGGCGTCTGACTCAATCGCCCAATGCCGATCCTGGCAGGAACCCTTTGCATGGCCGTT
>CADCWJ010000275.1 GCA_902806365.1 uncultured Thermomicrobiales bacterium | reverse complement strand
GTCGCCTGGGCCGGCGCCACCGACGGCCGCTTCTATCGCCAGGCCGGCATCGACACCGTCGGCTACGGCCCTGGCGGCGAGAACGCCCACGGTGCCAACGAGGCGGTGATCATCGATGACCTCGTCACCCAGGCCCGCGTCTACGCCGCCGTGATCACCGACCTGCTGGCTCCCACGAGCAGGTAGCGCAACGATAGTAGGAGCCAACAGATCGCGATCCTCAACCGATCGATGTCCGGACAACGGTGTCAGTACGCGCTCAACGCCGCCAAGAGAACAGCGGCTTTGGCCCGTGCCGTTCGATCCAGCGCATCGCCTCGCCACTCGGTCGATGTGCCACGTCCTGCGGAGTGACTTGCCAGGGCACCGAACCCCTGGATTCGAAGCAAAATCGGAGATGGTCTGCGGTTCTCGCTGCCCGTCCGAAACGCGGTCGTTGATCGCCGTCGCCTCCGGCGAGGTGATGAGCATGAACAGTGGAACGGTGAACGCGGGTTACCACCTGATCGAGTTCCCACTGGGAGCCGAGTGACGCTGGACGGCGTTTGCGGCAAGCGCACGGGGTTGGACCGGATGGGGTGAGGTCGATCGTGGTCGTGGAGTCCGGTTTGGAACCGGTCGGCGTGATGGCGAACGCGCGCTTGAGCCCATGCCCTCGCCGCATACTCGCACTGGCCGTTGTGGAAGGCCGAACAGAGGGAGCACCGTCCGTCCTGCCCCGCCACGCGCTTGCGGGGTTGCGAGCGGATGGCGATGAAACCCCGTGGGCGACTTTGAACGGCTCGACCTGACCGGCGCGAAGCTCGGGACACCCGGCTGAACCCAGTAGATCGCATCGCCGAGCTGCCGAATCCGCCCGCGCAACACGCGAAGGCGCCGGGTTCTGAACCCGGCGCCTTCGTTGAGTCCTGGCAATGCCGTGGAACTAATCGTCGAAGAAGGGGTCCGTGAAGTCGAACCCACCGCCCGGCTGGAACACGACCCCGGGGTCCTCGTTGCTCGGCGGC
>CADCWJ010000274.1 GCA_902806365.1 uncultured Thermomicrobiales bacterium | reverse complement strand
TTAAGGAAATCCTAAGCGCCGTCATCTCGGGCACCCCTGCCATGCCCCTCCTGCTCCTCAACCCTGCAGCCGCGTGGGGCAGTCGCCTCGAGCAGTCACGACTCCGGGGCCCATAATCATCCGAATCGATTATCGAGAAGAACCACACGGATCCGGTACGATGGGAGCCGAACGTCATCGGCGCAGCCCGGCAAGGGACGGCTCCAATGCGAAATGTCCTGATCATCGTCCCATGCGGAAAAAGCAAGATCTGGGACAAGCAGCCGCATCGTGGACCGATGGCGGCGAGCGACGCCTACACCGGCGCTCCGTTCAAGCTCAACCGCCGGTATGCCGAATGTTTCGGTGATGCGTGGATTGTCCTGAGCGCGAAGTTTGGTTTCGTCAAGCCGGAGTTCGTGATTTCGGGCCCGTACGAGGTCACGTTCAAAAACGTGCGAACTCACCCGATCACCACGGAATGTCTCCAGCAGCAGGTCGGCGATTTAGGGCTGAACCGGTACGCTCTTGTGGTGGGGCTTGGCGGCGCCGATTACCGAAAAGCGATATGCGACGCCTTTGTCGTGTCCCCCGTCCATCTCGCATTTCCGTTCGCGGGCTTGAAGATTGGGAAGATGATGCAGGCAACCAAGGAGGCTATCGAGGAAGGAAACCCCAGTTTCGATCGGGAAGGTCCGGGTGGATGAACCCGGTCACTGACCTGCTTGCGTGGACGCCCTGGGTTCCGCTTGTCAGCGCACAAACAGACCGCGTGATTCCCCGGTATCCAGGGCTTTATCGCATCCGGAGGGTTGACCGCACCGACGTGGACTACATCGGGCAAACCGGCATGCCGCCGGGACGGCGGCTCGTCCAGCGCGAGGTCGACAACGCCGCGCGCACGATCCATCACAGACTCCAGGCATTGGATTAGGTACCAGTCCAGCTCCGGCGACAAGAGCGTCGATTACCCGGAAAGCAAGGGGGCCGGAGCGGATGAATATGAATCTTGCGGCGAAGGCTGCAGAGCGGCTTGGTGTGCGTCTGGAGCCGCGGGAGACAACGCACGGGATGTCGGGATCCCGGGTCTCCTTCGCGACCCGGGGTCATGGCCGGACGTGCGTGCTGAAGGTGACATCGTTGCGGAGGGACGACGATGCCCGCGCCGGGCGCCGTGAACTCGCCTTCTATCGCGGAATGGCTGAGCGGTTGCCGATTCGCACGCCAACTCTGCTCGACCATTATGAAGACAATGAAGCCATCGCGATGCTCCTCTCGGCCCATGGTGAGATAGAACCCGCCACGTCGTGGGACAGGAGATCGTGGCGAGCGCTCGCCGTCGATCTGGCGCGACTCCACGGCACCGAGGTGTCGGAACCTGACCGCTGGGAAATTGATCGGTCGCCCTTTCACGCCCTGAGAGAGCCGGATATGCCTGTGGTCAATGGATTCTGGCGCGATGACCTTGCATCCACGCTCGACGCCATCGTCGAAAGCCGGGAACTCCTCGAGCAGGAGATCCTTCAGGCGGGCCAGTGCTTCGTTCACGGTGACTGCCATACCGAGAACATCCTGAGGGAGGATGGGGCGCTGGTCTGGATCGACTGGCAGGGCACCGGCATGGGGAACCCCGCCGTGGAGCTGGCGTTCCTGCACGCGCGGGCCACACCGAGCGGCGCTCGAGTTCCGCCGGAGATGCTGGCCACTTACTGCAGTGAGCGTAACAAAGACCTTGAGCGGATGCAGCGGTCAGTCCTCGCGGCGGAGCTTGCCATTTTTATCTTTGAATGGCCGCCGTACGCATCATTCAATTCTCCGGCCGGAACTCGACGGGTGCGGCAGCGGACTCGATACCTGGCAGAACGGTGGCTTGAGATCGCTGGCCGTATATGACTGCCGTTCCACCAGCTGGTCCGACCAAAAGGATTCGATGGCACTCCCGATCAGTGCTCGAGCGCCTGGAGAACAGCTTCCGGATCGTGCTCGATCACCCGGAGGAGGGTCTTCGCCGCACTGTCCGGCTCTTTCGTCCCCTGCTCCCAGTCGCGCACCGTCCCAATCCGCAGGTGAACCCGTGTCCAAAACTGCTCCTGGGTCATGTGCAGGAGACATCGAATCTGGCGTGGGTTAGGCACCGGTCGCATCACGGACAGATGATTTTTCCACGAGTTTGGACCTCCTCTTTCACTCGAATGCCTGGTGACGTTCCCGATTGCGTTTCGGCCCTGGGCGGGGTATGAGTGAGAACGATGGATTCCAGCGCCCACGCGGAGGATCGTTCCGCGATGCCCAAGCAATCCGATGATCGGAGCGTTGTTATGGATCGGCTCGGGGCGATCTGCCGCGCCTTTCCGGAAGCCGTCGAAATCGGGGAAGGGAGCGTCGGCGATCCCGTCTACAAGGTCGGCGGGAAGATCTTCGCGATGCAGCACGGCGTCTCGGACCGGATGTCGCTCTGGTGCAAGGCACCGCCCGGCGTTCAGGAGGCGCTCGTCGCGGCCAGGCCCGACCGGATCTTCGTGCCGCCTTACGTCGGGCACAGGGGCTGGATCGGGATCTGGCTCGACGGCGATCCGGACTGGGACGAGATCGCCGACCTGATCGACGAGAGCTACCGGATGACCGCCCCGAAGCGCCTGCTCAAGGCACTCGACGCCGCCGAGTGCAACCGGCCATGAGCGAGCATCCGAAGGTCACGGTCG
>CADCWJ010000273.1 GCA_902806365.1 uncultured Thermomicrobiales bacterium | reverse complement strand
CCTGGGCTGGATCGGGGCCAAGCTGATCATCCACGCGATGCACGAGAACGAGGTTCCGTTCATCAACGGTGGTCACCACATCACGGTCATCCCCGAAATTCCGACCTGGCTGTCGCTCCTCGTCATCATCATCACGATCTCGATCGCGGCAGTCGCAAGCCTGATCAAGACCCGCTCCGACGCACGTGAAAAGGCGGTCATCTCTCCGAGCTAGCGATTGCTCCAGAGATTCCCGCCAACCGCGACGATGGGGTGGGGTACGTTCCGGCGCGGTCGATCCATCATTCCCGGATCACCCACCACGCAACCGAGCCCCGCACGGGGTCCCTTCATCCGTGATCCCGCTGTTGGCACCTCTTCACCCGCCGGGCCGGTGGCACTTGCCCGTCCGCGGCGGCGCTTTGAGGAAGGGGCATGACAAGGAACGGCCCGCCATCGCCCTGCGGCTGCCTCTTCACATACCCGACTGAAATGGTATACTTTGGGTCTGGGAACGAGACTCATTCTCAGGTAGGAACGATCAGCGCAAGCGGTCCACCGGCTGACGTCCCCGTCCAGCACGAGTCATCCATCAGGAACGGAAGGTCACGCTGTGACGACGGCCCCGCGGGCAACCTATCGCAACACGACCCAGCGCGCGATCATCCACGCCGAGGTCGAGACCGCGGCCGGGCACCTCACTGCCGGTGAGATCTTCGAGCGCGTGCGGCGGCGCTACCCGTCGATCGCCTATGGCACGGTCTACCGGACGCTGCACCTGCTGGCCGAGCATGGCCTGATCCAGGAGTTAACGTTCGCCGACCAGGCCAGTCGCTTCGACAAGCGCGTGGAACGGCACGATCACGTCCATTGCATAACGTGCGGGGCGTTGACCGATGTCGATGTGCCGGTTGCCCTGCTCGCGGCGCACGTCGCGGAAGAGCAGTCGGGATTCACGGTGACCAGTCATCACACGCTGTTCGCCGGGGTGTGTCCCACCTGTCGCACCTCGTCAGGCGGAAAGAGCCTGACCGGGACCGCCGCGTCGCCGGACAATCGGCCCCGCCGCCAGGCGGTGGGATAGCTCCTGATTCGAGAACAACGCACGGACCGCCATGATCATGGCGACTTCAGATTCGCGGGGAGGATTAACCAGCACATGATGGAGACCACAAGCTCCGCT
>CADCWJ010000272.1 GCA_902806365.1 uncultured Thermomicrobiales bacterium | reverse complement strand
GTTACGGCCGCGCGAAATAGCGCCTCACTGGCTTTCGACTCGCGGAACGGCTCGGAAGTCGTGCTCCGTCCGCGCCCTATCCGCATTCATCGGACCAAGTCGGTGAACACGCCCGGCCCGCCCGGCCCAACCTGAGTCAGCTTTTCGAGGGTGCCGTCTGCGGCAAAGGTCCCGGCGACCCGATCGCACGCTCATGGGACTGAATACGCGCCGCGCGACCGCCAACCGTTCTGCCGAGGCGGAAGTTGGTCGTCCGCCCGCGAGCGAGGAACTCGCCGATCGCGTCGAGGCTGAGCGGCGGCGCGAGGTGGTACCCCTGGGCTCGATCGATCCCGACATCGATCGCCGCCTGCAACTGCGACCCCGTCTCGATCCCTTCAGCCGTGACGTCCATCCCCAGCCTGTGGGCCAGCGAGGCGATCGACTCGACGATCACACGGTCGTCCCCCGTCGCCGATAGCCCGCTCGCGAACGAGCGATCGATCTTGAGGGTGTCGATCGGCAACCGCCGCAGGTACGAGAGAGACGAATACCCGGTCCCGAAATCGTCGATCGCCAGTTGCACCCCGAGCTCTTTCAGATCCCGCAGCACGGAGTGATCGGATGCTGCCTCGTCGATGAGGACGCTTTCAGTGATTTCGAGTCTCAGCAAATCGGGCGCTAACCGCGTCTCACGGAGGATGCGCGCAACCCGATCGGCGAAGCCGGGCTCCCGAAGCTGGCGGACGGAGAGGTTAACCCCGATCGTCAGTGGCATTGCCCCGCCGCCGAGCTCTTGCCACTCTCGCCCCTGGCGGCAAGCTTCGGTCAAAACCCATTCCCCGATCGCGACAATCGAGCCCGTCTCCTCGGCGAGAGGGATGAAATCGAGTGGCAGGTGCGTGATGTTCTGGGGTCGCCGCCACCGGATCAGCGCCTCGCAGCCGACGACCCGGCCGGTTGCGAGCTCGATCTCCGGTTGGTAGTCGAGGCGAAACTCGTTGCGGTCGAGCGAGGTCCTGAGGGCGGCCCCCATCTCTAGTCGCGCCATCACCTCCGTTTGCATCCCCGGCTCGAACACGCTCCAGCCGCCGGGAGTCCTCCCCTTCGCATAGTACAGGGCGGTATCTGCCGCCCGAAGAAGATCTCCGGATTGCGCCAGCCCCGGGCCGCTGACGGCGATGCCGATGCTGGCGCAAATGGTCACCTCGGTCCCGTTCAGGCTGAGGGGCACCTCGATCGCCGAAATCAGCCGCTGGGCCGTTGCGGCGGCCTGCGCGGTCGTGGACGGTGCCAGGAGCACGACAAATTCGTCCCCGCCGACACGGGCAACGGTGTCCGCGTCTCCCGACGCCGCGAGGAGCCGTCGACCCGCCGCGACCAGGACGGAGTCACCCATGTCGTGCCCAAGCACATCGTTGACGAGTTTGAACCCGTCTAGGTCCACGAATAACACCGCTAACGGCCGCCGGTCGGGCGTTGCCAAGGCAGCCGCTAAGCGGTCAACCAAGCAGGCACGGTTGGGGAGATCAGTCAACGGATCATGGGAGGCTTGGTGGGCGAGTTGCGATTCCAACGTCCATCGCTCGGTGACATCCTGGATCGTGCCGACGATTCGCACCTTTTGGCCCGCCTCGACCACGACCTCACCTCGCTGATGCACCGTTCGCTCGGCGCCGTCCGGGGTTCGGACCCGGTGGTGGAAAGCGAACGAGCCCCCGCTGCGGATAGCGTCGTGCACTGTCCGATCGACGACCTCCCGGTCGTCCGGATGAACGGAGCGCAGGAACGCGTCGTAGGTCGGGGTGACCGCGCCGGGAGCTAGGCCGAAGATCCGGAACGCCTCGTCCGACCAGCGGTGGGCACCGGTTGTCAGCTCCCACCCCCAACTGCCAAGTCTCGCGAGGCGTTGAGCCTCCGCCAGGTTAGCGTCACTTATCTGGAGGTCAACCTCCGCACGCCACCGGAGGCCGATGTTTCGCCTGAGTAGGCGGGCGATGATGAGCGCGAGCGCCACTAGCAGGGGCATGGTCCACGGCGCGACGTCGATCAGGATCGCCGCGATGATCCCGAGGCCAACCTGGGCCAGGTAAATCGCGCCCTCTTCCCGTGTCGCGTGCCGAACGGTGTTGAGCCAAACCCTGACGGGCGGCATGCCCGTCTCCAAGGCGACAGCGGTCGCCACGGACACGTTGGTGATGAGGAAGATGGCG
>CADCWJ010000271.1 GCA_902806365.1 uncultured Thermomicrobiales bacterium | reverse complement strand
GCCCAGTCCAAGCCCTACCCGCTTCTGAAGCACTGCCACCAGCAGTTGGAGCCGGCTCGTGTCGAGGCCGTTCGCGCTGCGACGCGGAAGGCCGAACGCTGTTGGGGTCGCTAGCGCCTGTACTTCGACGAGGATCGGCCGCGTCCCCTCCATCGTCACCGCCACCGTCGAGCCGGCCGCGGTCAGCGATCGCTCCTCCAGGAAGGCTTCGGAAGGGTTCGCGATCTCTCGCAGACCGACGTCGGCCATTTCAAAGACTCCGACTTCGTCGGTCGAGCCGAATCGATTTTTGACGGCCCGCAGTATCCGGTATTGGTGGAACCGTTCTCCTTCGAGATAGAGCACCGCGTCGACGATATGCTCGAGAACGCGAGGACCGGCGATCGTCCCCTCTTTGGTCACGTGCCCGATCACGAACACCGGGATATCCCGCGGCTTGGCCCATTGCAGCAAGCGGCTCGTGCACTCGCGTACCTGCGAGACGCTTCCGGCGGCCGACGAGATCTCGTCGAGCATGACGGTCTGGATCGAGTCAATCACGACAAGCGCGGGGTTCAGCGTTTCGATGCTGCCAAGAATGACGTCGAGGTTTGTTTCCGAAAGCAGGAGGACGTGATCGCCCTTCACCCGGAGACGGTCCGCCCGGAGCTTGATCTGGTGCGCGGATTCTTCGGCGGAAACGTAGATGACCGGGTGCTCCGCATCGCCAAGCAGCGCCGCGGTCTGAAGGATGAGTGTCGACTTCCCGATCCCCGGGTCGCCGCCGATCAGCACAAGCGATCCGGGGACGAGCCCCCCGCCCAGTACCCGGTTGAACTCCGCGATCGGAACCTCGATTCGCTGTTGGCCTTCCGGTGACACCGTTTTCAACGACTGCAGTGCCACAGAACCAGCGCCTCGCGAAACCGCCCTGGCCGGCTGGGAGCGCTCCTCGATCGTTTCGACCATCGTATGCCACTCGCCACAGCCTGGGCATTTCCCCAGATAGGCCGGGCTGTTGGCCCCGCATTGCTGACAAATCCATGTCGTGCGTGCTCTGGCCATTCGTTCATTCTCCATCCCGGCTCGTCGTTATCCGGTGCGCACCTCCCGCTGCCCAGGATCGGTAGAGACACGTCACGTGGTATTTGCGCGAGGGCTGTCATGGATCGTGATGCGCCAAAGGCGCCACCCGGGTCGCTCCCGACCGTCGTTGCGGGCTGCCGCTGGGCAACAACGGCAACGCGGGTCCGGTTGCCCGGACCCGCGTTGTCTCCGTTCGTCCCGTTTATCGACTAAACGGCGGCGAACTCTTCCACCTGCTCGAGCTTCAGAAGGTCATCGGCAACAGTGATTCGCACTGTGCGTCCCGACCCGAACCGGCCATTGAGCAATCCCTCGGCAAGCGGGTCCTCGATAAGGTTTTGGATGATGCGGCGGAGGGGTCGAGCCCCGTATGTCTTGTCGTAGCCGCGCTCACCAAGCAGGTCCTTGGCTTCGATGTCGATCTCGAGCGCGATGTCCTGATCCTGAAGCTGCTTCCGGACTCGCTCGAGCTCAAGGTCCACGATCTGCCGGAGCTCCGGCTGGGTGAGTGAGTGAAAGACGATCGTAGCATCGATCCGGTTGAGGAACTCAGGCCGGAACGTCTCCTTGAGCCGACCCATGACCTTGTCCTTCATCACATTGTGCTGCCGCTCCGCTTCCTTGAAGGTGTCCTTCCGGGAGGCGAAGCCCATCGTCATGTCACCGCCCATTTCCTCGGCCCCGACGTTCGAGGTCATGATCAGGATGGTGTTCCGGAAATCGACCTTGCGCCCCTTGGCATCGGCAAGCGATCCATCTTCCATGATCTGGAGTAGCATGTTGAACGCTTCGGGGTGAGCCTTTTCGATCTCGTCGAGGAGGATCACGGAATACGACTTCCGGCGTACGGCCTCGGTGAGCTGACCGCCCTCCTCGTATCCGACGTAGCCCGGAGGCGCTCCCACCAGCCGCGCGACCGCATGCCGCTCCATGAACTCCGACATGTCGATCTTGATCAGGTGATCCTGGGAGCCGAACATGAACTCGGCCAATTCCTTCGCCAGAAGGCTCTTGCCGATCCCGGTCGGGCCCAGGAAGATGAACGATCCGATCGGGCGACGAGGATCCTTGATCCCGGCGCGTGCCCGGCGCACCGCCTTCGAGATCGTCGAGATCGCCTCATCCTGACCAACGATTCGCTCATGGAGAGCTTCTTCCATGTGCAGCAGGCGCTCGCTTTCCTCGCCCGCGATCCGGACCAACGGGATACCGGTCCACATCGAGACGACCTCGGCGATGTCCTCTTCGGTCACATAGGTGGCCTCGGACGCCTGGGAATCCTTGAGGTCCTGCTCCTGATTCTCGATCTTGTCGCGGAGCTTGCGCTCACGATCACGAAGCTCGGCGGCAAGCTCGAACTCTCGACCGTTGACGGCAGCCTCCAGCTCCCGCTGCAGTGACTGCAGCCCGCTCATCGCTTCCTTGAGGCTCGGCGGAGCGGCAGATCGCTGCATCCGGACGCGTGACGACGCCTCGTCGATGAGGTCGATCGCCTTGTCGGGCATGAACCGGTCGGTCACATACCGTGCCGCCAGGTTGGCGGCGGACTTCAACGCCTCATCGCTGATCTTCAGGCCGTGGTGCTCCTCGTAGAGGGGACGAACACCCTCAAGGATCTGGATCGTTTCGTCGATGGACGGCTCGGCCACCTGCACCGGCTGAAACCGGCGCTCGAGGGCGGCGTCGCGCTCGATGTACTTCCGGTACTCGTCCAGCGTGGTTGCGCCGATCGTCTGCAGCTCGCCTCGGGAAAGCGCCGGCTTGAGGATATTGGCGGCATCGACCGCGCCCTCCGCGGCGCCAGCGCCGACGAGCGTATGGAGCTCGTCGATGAAGAGGATGCTCTTCGATTCCTTGACTTCATTCACGATCTTCTTGAGGCGCTCTTCGAACTCGCCCCGGTACTTCGTCCCCGCGACAAGCGCACCGATGTCGAGCGCGACAAGCCGCTTGTTCTGTAACTGCTCCGGAACATCCCCGGAGACGATCCGCTGTGCAAGGCCTTCGACGATGGCGGTCTTGCCGACGCCTGGCTCGCCGATCAGCGCCGGGTTGTTCTTCGTCCGCCGCGACAGGATCTGCATGACCCGGTCGATCTCGAGTTGTCGACCAACGAGCGGACCCAGCTTGTCGGTTCGCGCGGCCTCGGTCAGGTCGAAACCGAGAGCGTCCATGTACGGCGTCTTGGTCTGCTGCTTCGACTGTTGCTGCACGGTGGCGCTTTGGCTCACGACCTGCATCACCTGAGCGCGAACCTTCTCGAGATTGACCCCGAGACTTTCGAGCACCCCGGCGGCGATGCCCTCGCCCTCACGAACGAGGCCGAGCAACAGATGCTCGGTACCGATGTAGTGATGGTTGAGGCGTCGCGCTTCGTCAACCGCCAGTTCGATGACCTTCTTGGCCCGGGGAGTCAAACCGATCTCCCCCATGATCATCGATTCGCCACGTCCAATAATGAACTCCACCGCTGAACGGACGCGGGGCAACTGCACGCCCATGTTGCCGAGGACCTTCGCCGCGACGCCGTCACCTTCCCGCACCAGCCCAAGCAGAATGTGTTCGGTCCCGATGTAATTGTGGTTGAACCGCTGGGCCTCTTCCTGCGCAAGAGTGAGGACTTTGCGCGCTCGATCCGTGAACTTATCGAACTTCTCGGCCATCCTAGGCTCCCCCAATCTCCGATGAACGTCACGACCGTCGCTCGTCCATCACACTGGTTATATCTGGATCTACGAAAACGGGGCGCTTCTGGACGTCCGTAAAGACTATTGTGCGACGCCGGGGCCGGGAGGTCTACTCCCTAAACCTACTATGCACGACTCTTGCCAAAGTCGGCAACAGCGGCAAGTGCTTCCGCACCTGCCGCTGTTGTTCTTCATCTGATACCGAAAGTCGCACGGCCTCACGAAAGCATGGGCCGACGCTCTAGCTCGCCTCGGTGCCCTCTGCTGGCTCCTCATCGGATCCGGCAGCGGCTTCCGATCCAGCGGGTGCGACGACCTCGCCCTCCGCCTCCGGCATGGCGGCCGACTCTTCCGCCGCCTCATCAGCGGGTGCGGATTCGCCCTGGTCCGGAGCGGAGACGGTCTCGATCGAGGCCGGCTCGTTAGCTCCATCGGCCGATTCGACGGTTCCGGCGGCGGCCTCGGGACCACCGGGAACTACCACGTCGGATTCGGCCTGATTTGAACCATCGACCGCTTCATCTCCATCGGAGGAGGCGGTTCCGGCAGTAGCGGATGGTGTCTCATCCGCTGTCACCGATACAGTCTCGGCGTTGTCGTGAGTGTCCAGCTCGACCGTTCCGGCCGCTGCTTCGGGCCCGGCGGGGGCAACCATCTCTTGGGTGCCCTCCGTTCCGGAATCGACATCGGACTCACCGCCGGCAGCTTGTTCGTCGCTCCCGCTGGTGGCCACTGGTGATGGATTCGCGGCGTCGTTCGCCGGTGCTCCCTCAACGTCCGCCTGGGCCTTCCGGGCACGCGGCTCGCGCGTCCGGGGTGCCTTGGCTTCCTCGTCGAGCACGGTCAGCAGATCGTCCGCGGGTGCTCCGGCCATCGCAAAGGCAATCTCCATGGCGGAGAGATTCTCGCCTTCGAATGTCTGCGATTCCGAGGCCGGCCGGGATGGACGCTGCGTCTGCTGACGAGACGACCGCTGTGCCGCCGCGGCTTCCTCCGCTCGCTGCCGGCGCTCCTCGAACGCGGCAACCTGGGAGACGACCGCGGGCGCTTGTTCCTGAGCCGTCCGGCTCGAACCATCGGCCGCGTCTGCCGTCGCCGTCGCACCAGAATCACGGCCACCCTCGCCATCGATCGGCTCCCGAGGCTCGGCCATCTGTCCGGTCAACCCCTCGGCATCGAGCGACGCCCGGATCTTCTGGGCCAGGGCATCGCGCTCCTCAAGGATGCCCTCGCCGAACACGGAGACGAGCTCGTCGTCCGGGGTATCCAGCGCGCGGCGCAGACTGAGTCCCATCCGTCGGCGCTGCGGGTCGATCCGGATGATGCGCAGGAGCAACTCCTGCGCCTCGGTGACCACCTGCTTCGGATGCTGAATCCGCTCGTCCGCCAGCTCGGAGACGTGAATCAATCCTTCGATACCGTCTTCGATGCGCGCAAACGCGCCGAAGTTGGCGAGTTGGGTCACCGTCCCGCGAACAAGCTTGCCAACCTCGTAGGATGCCGCGACACGGCTCCACGGTTCGGCCTGGGTTCGCTTGATCGACAGCGCGATCTTCTTCTCCTGGGCATTGATGCCAAGGACGTAGACGTCGACCTCTTCACCGATCTTGAGCAGCTCGCTCGGGTGGCGGACACGGCTCCAGGAAAGCTCCGAGAGATGAACGAGACCGTCCGCTCCACCGATGTCGACGAACGCGCCGAAGTCGCAGATCGAGGAGACGCGGCCCTTGCGAACCTCGCCCTCCTTGAGCTCTCCAATCAGCCGTTCCTTCATCACGTCGCGGCGTTCCTGAATCGCCTGCCGCTCCGAGAGAATCAGGCGATTGCGGTGCCGGTTGATCTCGATCACCTTCAACGGCAGCGAACTACCGATCAGGCGCGCCATGTCGGCCTGTTTGCTGGACTCGTCGCCGCCCCTGATCTCGCTGACTTGCGAGGCAGGCACGAAGCCGCGAACACGGTCGAGCTTAACCAGCTGGCCGCGCTTAGTGTAATTGGTGACCGCGGCGTCGATAACCTCGTTAGCGTCGTGGATCGCCTGGAGCTTTCGCCAGCTCTTTTCCTGGCGGGCGCGGTCGATGCTCACGACCGGATGCCCCTCCGGGTTCTCCGGCTGCACCACGAACACCAGGATGTTCTCGCCGACCTCCAGATTGTCCTTCTCATCGCTGGAAAGACTGGAGTACTCTTTGGCCGGAACGATCCCTTCCGCCTTGGAGCCAATATCGACCAGGATTTCATCCCGGTCGACATGCATGATAATGCCTTCCATGACGTCCCCATATTTCAGGGTCTTGTAGTCATGGCTGGGATCGCTGAGGAATTGCTCCATGAGCGATGCACCATCGGCCTCGGCGGTCAGCTCCGCCGACTGCCCGGCTCCGTTGGAAGCAATCGGCTCTTCCGAGATACCGTTGCTCGTGCTCTGCTCACGAACGTCAAGACCTTCCATGGACCATCCTTAAAACCAAAGTACACGCAATAACCTCCGCCCCAACAGTGAGACGACATCATGTCCGGCTCGTGGGGAAGGTTTCCCGGAAGTATAGTCGCTCCGTGCGACCGGTGACAACAGGGCGCGGTACGGGCAGTCCCATGTGAATGGGGCGTTCACGCCCGCAGTTGCCCGGCGCACGCCTCGATCGTCGCCGCCAGCTCCGGCTCCTCGACCCATCCCATGTGTCCGATGCGGTTGATTGTTTCTGCGTACGCGCCCTGCCCGACAGCAATCTCGATCCCGGTCCGATCCGCGATACGATCGCGAAACGCCGATGCCGTGGATCCCTCCGGTGGAGCGAACGCGGTGACCGAGGCCGATGCATAGCCATCCTCGGCCATCAGCGCAAGCCCAAGGTCGCCAAGGGCGCCCCGCACGAACCGGCCAAGGCGATCGTGCCGCGACCATACTCGTTCAATTCCTTCGGCATCGATCGCATCGAGAGCCGCATCCAGGGCGAAGAGCAGGGAGAGCGGCGGAGTCGTGAGCGTGGCCGAGGCATCGGCCGACTTCGCCATGTCACGCACATCCCAGAAGAAGCGCGGATAGCCGGAGCGGTCCGTTTCGCGCAGTGCGCGGTCGCTGACGGCCGCGATCATCAATCCCGGCGGACACATCCACGCCTTCTGTGAGCCGGAGAGCACCCAGTCGAGTTCCCACTCATCCGTCTCCAGTGGTATCGCCCCGGCCGAGCTAACCGCGTCGACCAGGACGAGCGCTCCCGCCTGGCGCGCCAGTGCCGCCAACTCCTTCAACGGGTTGGTCACCCCAGTGGACGTTTCGTTGTGCGTGATGAACACCGCACGGACGTCACCCGCGGCGGACAGTACATCGGCGAAGAGGTCCGGAGTGACGGCCCGTCCCCACTCCACCTCGACTCGCCGAACGTCAAGACCGAATTGTTCGCCAATGGACGCCCATCGCGCGCCGAAGCTGCCGCCAACCGTCGCCACAACCCGATCCCCCGGGGCGAGAAAGTTGGTGATCGCCGCTTCCCAGCCGGCCGACCCGCTCCCTGGCCAGACCAGCACATGCGCCGCTGTCCGATGCACCCGCTTGAGCTTGGGAAACAGGTCGGCCATGAACGCGCTCATTAATGGGCCGCGGTGAGGAACCATCTCACGCGTCTGGGCAGCCACCGCGTTTGGGTGCACCACGGTCGGTCCGGGGATCCGGAGCCAGCGCCCCTGACTCAATCGCGCGTCCCGTTCAACGGTTGCATGGATCTGGGTGACCATCGTTTCTCCCTGGCTGACGCTACATTGCGCTGATCGAGATGTTCGCGAGATGATCCGGCGATGTGTACGGGATGGGCTCCGGATCGATGCGCTCGGCAGTCACGTCGATGATGCCAACGCCAAAGTGGTCGTGCCAGCGGCGATCCGTCGCGGACCCGGGATTGAAGAGCAGCAGGTCACCCACCTGTTCGATGAGGGGCTGGTGGCTGTGGCCGAAGAGCGCGCAATCCTCCTTGCCGGCGAACGTCTCGCGCGCGACCTGACGCGCGGAACGGCCTCCATGGCCGTGAATAACGCCGAACCGATGCACGCCGACAGTGAAGCTCGTTTCCCGAGGCAAGAGTACCTGGAGCTCGTCGTCATCGTTGTTCCCGTGAACGGCGATGAGCGGCGCGAGGTAAGCCAGATCGTCGAGCACGGAGCGGGTGTTGACATCGCCAAGGTGAACGATCAGGCCGGGATCCGCACGCTGGAAAAGTTCGATCACCGCGTCCGGGAGCTGGCGGCGGGAGCGAGGATAGATATGCGTATCGCCGATCACCCCGATCCGGAGCGGAGGCTCAAACCGCCGCCGTTCCGTGGTCGGCCCGGCACCAGGATCATTCGAGGGATGCCCGTTACTCATCGATCACGGAGAAGATGACGCCAGAAGCGACGCTGGCGATGACCGATCCGGCCAGCGCCCCCCACCAGCTTACGTCCACTCCAGGGGTCACCTCGGCCCCTGCCTTGAACAATGCCATGTTGACCACCAGGGCAAACAGGCCAAAGGTGAGACACGTTATCGGCAGCGAAAGCACTCGTACGACCGGCCTGATGAATGCGTTGATGACCCCGATGACCAGCCCAAAGACGAGAACGGACTCCGCGGAGTCGAAGGAGATCAGGCGACTCGAAATTGTCCCCAGAGCAAGCGTCGCGACGATCGTCGCTACCGCATAGGCAAGAATCCGGACCATGCTTCTGACTCACTCCCACTCGCTGGATTTCGCGTGTGCCCTGGAGATGCGGAAACGTCCTGGGCGCTGCGGTGAGCGCCCCGTGGAGTAATGAGGGGAGTATAAAACGGCACACTGCGCCGGCGGTGGCCCCGTTCGCGTGTCGCGTTGCGCACTCCTGGCGCCAATGCTAACATTCGGGAAGTAATGCCACTCCAGCAATGCTGCTCCGTCGTCAGGATCACGCCATGTCTTCCAGAGATCGCGTCAACAACCTCGGATGTCCCGTCGCCCGAACGGCCCAGATCATGGGAAACAAGTGGACTCCGCTGATTCTGCGCGACCTGGCCGATGGTCATAAGCGGTTCAGCGAGCTGGAACGATCTCTCGCGGGCATCAGCCCGAAGACGCTATCGGAGCGTTTACGGCGGCTTGAGGACTCGGCGGTCGTCATCCGCACGTGCTTCGCCGAGGTACCGCCCCGGGTCGAATACGAGCTGACCGAAAAGGGCCATGCACTCCTTCCCGTTATCGAGAGCATGCGGCGCTTCGGGACGGTCTGGATCGACCGCGAGGACTGCGATACCCCTGCTGTGGACTTTGTGCCGGAACCAGACTCCGCCACCGTCTAGCCGCGGGCCGGGGGCGTCATCCCCGCTTTCCACACCTATGCCGGAAGCTAACTCATGACCCGCGCCCCATGCGCGCCAGGAGCAGAGTACTCTCACGTCCGCAGGGCTATACTCCCGGAAAACCGTTCGAGCTTGTCGTCCGGTGCCCGCGGGTACTGCATTGCCGAGGATGTCTCTTCACCATGAGCCCATCGCCTTCGCTGGTTGACACTGCGTCGCCTCCCATACAGTCTCGATCGTTGCGGACCGATCTGCCCCGGGTGTTCTCCGGCATTCAGCCATCGGGGAATTTTCATCTCGGCAACTATCTGGGAGCGATCCGGAACTGGGTCCGCCAGCTTGACCTCTACGACAACATCTTCTGTATTGTCGACCTGCACGCCTTGTCGCTTTCCACCACCTCCGACGGGATGCGGACGAATATTCGCAATCTGGCGAACATTTTGGTGGCGTCGGGAGTCGATCCAGCCAAGGCGATCCTGTTTGTACAGTCGGATGTCCGGGAGCATGCCGAGCTGTGCTGGCTCCTGAACTCGGTTACGCAATTCGGAGAGCTGCGCCGGATGACCCAGTTCAAGGAGAAGGCTACCGGCAACGACGAAGCGGTCAGTGCGGCGCTGTTCGATTACCCGGTGCTGCAGGCGGCGGACATCATCCTCTATGACACCGACCTCGTCCCGGTCGGGGAGGATCAAAAGCAACACATCGAACTGACGCGGGATATCGTCAACCGGTTCAACCAGCGGTACGGCCCCGTCTTCGTCGAGCCGAAGCCGGACATCAAGGCGGCGGGCGCGAGGATCATGGCGCTGGACGACCCCACCAAAAAGATGAGCAAGAGCGCGGCAAATCCCAACAGCTATGTCGCCTTCACCGATTCCCCGGAAACGATCACCAAGAAGATCCGGCGCGCAGTGACCGATTCCGGAACTGAGGTCGTGGTCCAGCCCGACAAGCCGGCGTTGTCGAACCTGATCTCCATCTTTGCGTTGCTAACGGATGTGAGCCCAGCCCAGGTGCAGGATCGGTTCGCCGGGAAGGGCTATGGCGCGTTCAAAAGCGAACTGGCCGAAGTCGTGGTCGACGCAATGCGCCCGATTCAGGAGCGGCTCGCCGAACTGCAGGATGCCCCTGAAGTCGTGGAGAGCGTCATGACCAGCGGCGCCGAACGCGCCCAGGCGATTGCCGGTGCCAAGATGGAGACGGTCCGCGCAAGCATGGGCCTGGGACTACGCCCGAGAACGACCCATCCGGTCGCGTCTCGTGATCAACCGTGAAGCGAGGGCTCCCCTGCCTCCATCCACCTGCGATGACTTGTCACCGCAGCGTCAGCTTCCGAGAACCGCGGCAGTCAGCTTGGACTTCTTTTCCATGATCGTGGTCGAGTGCCCGGCATCGAGCCGTGCCGACGGATCCATGTACTGCACCGCGTGATTGACGGCGCTCACCGCCTCGGCGGCCCCGGTCGCGATCAACTTGAACTTGGCCGGGTATGTTGCGATGTCCCCGGCCGCGAAGACACCTGGAATGCTGGTCTCCAGACTCATCTGGCTGACCGCGATCTGGTTCCGCTGCAACTCAAGTCCCCACGTCTTGATCGGCCCGGGATCGGCCTTGAAACCAATTGCGCAGATCAGCTCGTCCACCTCGAGCTCTCCGCTGCTTCCATCGAGATGCCGGAACGTCAGGCTGCCGAGCCGGCCATGGCTTCCCGCGCGCACTTCGGACACCTCGTATCCGGGATAATGAAGCTTGACGGTTGACCGCTCAAGGTCAGCGACGGTCGCCTCATGTGCCCGAAACTTGGATCGGTGGATGAGATTGACGCTCTGGGCGATCGGCTCGAGGGTGGTTGCCCAGTCCACCGCCGAGTCGCCACCGCCCACCACCACGACATGCTTGTCGCGGAAGTCCTCGATGCGTTTGGCGAAGTAGTGGATGCCCTTGCCTTCAAGCTCGGCGACGCCGGCCGCTCCCAGACGAGTCGGCTCGAACGCCCCCACCCCCGCGGCGATAATGACCGCTCTGCTTCGTCGCCTTGCCTTCGAGGTATGGAGCACGAAGGTCCCGTCGTCCTGCTTTTCGAGATCGCGCACCTGCTCGCCGAGGTGGATGGCCGGGTCCGACCGCATCGCTTGCTCGAGACAGGCCGCGACGAAATCCTTTGCCAACACCCGCGGGTAGCCGATCACATCGTAAATGTACTTCTCGGGATACATCGCCGAGCACTGGCCACCGGGTTCTTCAAGACTATCGATGATCTGCACACTGGCGCCACGGAGTCCAGCGTAGAACGCCGCGAACAAGCCGGTCGGCCCCGCGCCGATAATCGAGATATCGACGACCCCATCGTCCAGCCCAGCGTTGGCCGCGACGTAGTCCTGCTGAAGAGGGCGAGTATCGACCACGGGTGAAGCACTCCTGGGTAACGATGAGTGCGCGCGAAAGGCGGGCACACCAACATCCATATTTTACACCGTCGGGGGTGGCGACTGGCGCGTTTGAGCCGGAGCCAGCCGGCGCTTCGTGCGATCAGCCCAACTGTCCGAACATTGACCGTGCCGTCTGTACAATGGTCAAGGTTCCCCGAGTACGTTTCCTTGTGACGTGGGGGCAAGTTACCTGCAGCGCCGGATACCAGCGGCGAGGAACTCCGCAATGTTCGATCAGGCGAAGATATGGTCTCGATTGAGAATGGCGAGTCACACGTGGGACCGCTTGCGGGTAGCCGCCGGCCGTTCCGGAATGTCGCTCCGCCAGCCAGCGCTGGCCGCTCGTCGATGGGCAACAATCGGCAGCGAGCATGTGACGTCCATGCGTTCCCCCCGGGTCGAGCCGTGGCGTCTGCTCCTCGCCGTCTTCGCCGTAGTTGGAGCCGCGGCCTTTCTGGCGCTTCTGGATCCGCACCGGCGGGAAACCGCGCCGGCGCTCCTGCTCCTGGTGACAATCGGCCTGTCGACCTACATCGCCGATTGGGTTGGGGGGATTGCCGCCTGGGTCTCCGCTGTCATCTGCCTCGACTGGCTTTTCGTCGGCACGCTGATGCGGTTCGACGGGTTCTCATCGGTGGCCCATGCGGTGACGATCGGCAGCTTCTCCGTTGCCGCCGGTCTCTCGATTGCGATCGTCGAGCATCTCAAGTATGACCGCGCGAAGGCCCGGCTCGAAGCAGCGGCCCTACGCGCCGCGAACACTGCCCT
>CADCWJ010000270.1 GCA_902806365.1 uncultured Thermomicrobiales bacterium | reverse complement strand
TGACCCAACCGCCGGATCCGAGCATGCCGCCGACATCCGCGAGAGAATCGAAATCCACCGGCAAGTCGAGATGCTTGTCGGTCAGGGGGCCAGCAGAGACGCCTCCCGTCTGGACGCCCTTGAACGTGTAACCCTCTCGCATGCCGCCGTACACGTCGTCGAGGAGCGTGCGGAGCGTCATTCCGAGCTCGACCTCGACGACGCCGAGCCGCTTCATCGGGCCCTGCACCGTCATCAGCTTGGTGCCCTTGCTGCCCTCGGTGCCAAAGCCAGCGAACCACTCACCGCCGTTGACGATGATGTCCGGGATGGCGGCGAGGGTCTCGGTATTATTTGCGATTGTCGGGCGCTTCCAGAGCCCTTCCTCGACTGAACGGGGCGGCTTCGTGCGCGGCTGCCCGCGTACGCCCATGACCGAGAACATAAGGGCGGAAGCCTCGCCGCAGATGTAGGCGCCCCCACCGGTTCGCACCCGGAACGCGACATTCTTGCCGGTGCCGAGGATGTTCTTGCCGATCAGGCCGAGCCGCTCCGCGTCCGCGACCGCCTTTCGGAAACGCCGGATGGCCAGCGGGTACTCGCCACCGATGTAGTTGTAGCCTCGCTCGGCGCCGCAGGAAATGCACGCGATCAGAATGCCTTCCATAATCCGATGGGGATCGCACTCGTGGAGGTGGCGATCCTTGTAGACGTTGGGCTCGCCCTCGTGGCTGTTGCAGACCACGAACTTCGGCGTCGCCCGCGCCTTGCGCCCACTCTCCCATTTCACCCCGGCCGGAAACCCTCCGCCTCCTCGCCCGCGGACCTGGGCAGCAGTGACCTCCGCGATCGCCTCTTCCTGGCTCAGCTCAAAGAGCACCTTGAAGTAGCCGGCATACGCTCCGCGAGCGATCGCATCCTCGATCGAATCGGGTTCGATCACGCCGGCATTGCGGGAGACGATGCTTGTCTGAAGCCTGAAGAAGGGATGCTCCGTGATGGGGGGAACCGTGCCAAATGCCTCGGCGTGGCGCACCCCAACGGCAAGGTCCGGACGCTCGCCGGCGAATACACCGCGGACGTCCTCTACCGAGACCGGGCCATAAATGACGGGCGGCTCGTCGGGGCGCTTGAGCTCGATCCAGGGTTCCATCCAGAACGCACCGTTGCCGCTGACCTCGCGCACGATCGCCGATTCGCCCGCCAGTGACCGGCATCGATCCAGCACATCGAGCGCTCCACGGGCGATCGAGCTGCTGCCGACACCGACGCTGACGACAACGTTCGGTCCGTCCCAGAGTTGCGTCCACCGATCGGACGCGCGCTGCTGGAACGCCAGGAAGTCTTCCTTCGAGGCCAGTGTGTGAAGATCGATCGACTCAGAAGACGACTGGTTCACCATTGCGCTCTTCTTTCGCTTTGAGTTCCCGGTGGCCCGCGATTGCCTGGCTGACAAGGGCGGTGAGCGAATCCGGTGTGACCGGTCCGTGGTAGTCGTCGTCGATCTTGACGATTGGGGAGAGATCACAAACACCGAGACAGCCATTGACGACCTGGACGCTCATTTGCTCGTCGGTGGTTGTCTCTCCGTCCTCGATACCGAACCGATCCTGCATCGCTTGCACGAGCTGCTGGGAGCCCATGATGTAGCAGGACATGCCGTGGCAGATCAGCATGTGATGATGACCGCGCGGTTCGGTCCGGAAGTCGGCATAGAATGTCAGCAGGCTGTACACGCGCGGCGACGTGGTACTCAATTGCCGGGCGACGATCTCGGCAGCTTCCGGCGACACCCAGCCGTAGTGCTCGTTGACCTCCTGCAGCGCCAGAAGGATTAGCTCCTGGGCCTCCTCGAAGTCGTCGAATGTCAGATGGGAGACGAGTTCCCGAACATGGTCGAGGTCGATCTCACGACGTCCGGTGAACGGTGCCGGCACCGGCGGCAGCGCGTGCGATTGTTGGCCGTGAGCCACTCGGAACCTCTTTCCGTCAAGCATTGCCCAGTCGAGCGCGGAAGCCTGGCCGCACGCTCTCACGTGCGTTTTTGGAACACGCCCAACTTCCGGTGGAGCGCCTCGCCAAACGTGATGAACCGCAGCGCTGGATGATCCGACTCCCCTATTTGCCCGATCCAAAAATCGATCGGAAGTCCCCATCGAAATCATCGAGGAACTGGTGCATGTCGACGACATCACCAGCGGATACCGGATCCCCGGCCGGAGGCGCTTCGTGCTCCACGGCACCCTCCTGACCCGGCCCGAGCATGCCCTTGACGGTTTTTTCGGTGAGCTTCCGAAGCGCAAGCTGCGCCTCTTCGGGATCACCATCGTTCAGGACCGCGGCCACAAAGTTCCGGGCATGGCAATCGGTACATTCGACGAGCATGGTCCACATCTCTGGCTTGCGAGATATCACATGGATGTCGTCGGTATGGAACTCGTGGTGACAAACCACGCAGCGCTCCATTCGATTGAGAACGATCTGTTTGATTTTGACTTCTGATTCCATAGATCCTTCAGCGTCTTCAGATGCGACCGGGAGCCAGTGCGGGAACGGCATGTTCCCGGAGCGAGTCCGGTCCCAAACGGATTAGCCCGACCGCTTCTTCCCGAAATCGTCGAGATCGAGCGAGTTGATGAAATCCCGGAAAACGGAGAGCCCCTCGTCCTTGCCCCGGGATGCCGCGTCGCGTTCGCCTGCCGTCGTGATCCCGGAGGCGTCGTCGCCACTCGTGACCAACCCGGGACTCCCATCGGCAGCGTCGCTGTCGTCGACATCCATGGCGACGCCCACCTGGTCCATGATCGCGTCATCGACCATGATCTTGACGCCGCTTCGGACGGCGAGCGCGATCGCATCACTGGGGCGAGCGTCGATCTCGATCGAGCGCCCGTTCTGGTCGAGCAGGATTCGCGCGAAGAAGACCTGGTCGGTAAGGTCAGTAATCGTGATCTGTTCGACCGTCCCGCCGAGTTCGCCAAGCATTGACTTCATGATGTCATATGGGAGGGGGCGGGTCGGAGCGATGCCCTGCAGCTCCATCGCAATCGCCTCGGCCTCATATCCACCGATCCAGATCGGCAGGTGCCGGTCGCCGCCAACTTCACGCAGAATCACCACGCGGTTCTGGGTGACAAGGCTCACGCGGATGCTCTCGACCGTGGTTTCTATCATGGGCGACCTCTTTCGGCGTCACGCCGCGGCGGCCTGCGGCGAAATGCGGTGGAGTTCCTGGTCCGTCTCGGTCCGAAACGCCTGGCGAAATGCGAACCAGTCACGCTTTCTATTCTACACCTCGGGATGTTTCATCAACAGCGGACCGCTCCCGGATTGGAAGCGACATCACCACCCAAGCGGTTCGTGGGTGCCGCCCGGATGAACTCGGGCGGGCGATATGGAGAGGTGACCCGCCGGGAGAGCCAGGTCGACCGACGGCAATCCACACCCGGAACGGGGCAAGAACGTAGCCACCATGTGAATGGCGAAAGGATCCTTGTCGATGAAGCCTCAGCCGATGGTTCAGCCGGAGATTTCGGGGTAGTCGAAATGAGGGACCGGACCGAACTCGTCGCGGGGCCAGTAGGTGACGACGGTCTTGCCAATCACATCGTCGATCGGCACGACGCCGAAGAAGCGGGAATCTTCGCTGTTGTTCCGGTTGTCGCCGAGCACGAGAACGGCATCCTCGGGAACGGTCAGGGGACCGCACACCTGGTTGCGGCCCGGCTCACATGTCGTTTCGAGTCCGGCCGGCAAGTACGGTTCGACCAACTGCTGGCCGTTAATGAACACGTGGTCGTCGCGAATCTCGACCTCATCCCCGGGTTCTCCAATGACGCGCTTGATGTAGGGCTTGTCAGCGCTCGCGGAGGCGGGGGGATCGACGACGACGATGTCGCCGCGTTCCGGCTTGCCGAACGGATACACAATATCGCCTTCCTCGCTGTTGACCCCGGGGATCCAGCCGAACCAGGTGTCCTTGTCGTACGAGAGGTAGGCATTGCGGTTGACGAGGAGCATCTCGTTGTTTTTCAGGCTGGGTTCCATGCTCAGGCCGTCGACCCGAAAGTTGAGCACGATCGCGCGGACGGCGACGAAGATGACGAGCGCGATCAGGAGCGTCTCCGCTACCTCGCGCAGGACGGACGGCTTCCTGGTACGAGCCGCGGCGGGCGGCGTTGACGGACCGCCGACATCACCGGTCTCGCTTCCGCCAACCGGAGCGGCGCTTCCCTGGTTCACCGGAACGGCTCCGCTTAGCCGCTGGGAGTTGTGTTCTGTCATGCGCGGAAGGCACCTCGTGGCAAGCAGAGCCGTGTCGAGCGAATGGAAGGCGAGCCGATTGATCCACGAACAGGGAGCCCGTCGTGCTTGAGTCTATATCGTCTTGATGGTCAGAAGGCACCGGTGGGATGCGGGACATGAAGCCGCGTGAGGAGAAACGGGCAAGGGCACGGAATTGATTCCCGTGCCCTTGCGGTCTTTTCTATCCTGCGTGGTTCAAGCCGTCACCCATGATCGGTGACGCTAGATTTCGTCAGCCCGAACTTCCCGGCGCTCACGAGTGATTCCCGCCTCTTCGCGGACGTCCTTGGTGGCTCCCGGGACGGCGTAGGAGGTGGTGGAATCCCCCTTCGCGATTCGGGCCGCCTCTTTCTCTTCAGTGGTGGATTCTGTCTTGAACTCGCGGATGCCCTTGCCGAGCGCTCCGCCAATCTCCGGAAGCTTGCCGACCCCGAAGATGATGACGACGATCACCAGAATGATGGCAAGTTCCGCTGGACCTGGCATTGGCATCGCAATAATCCTCTCTTGACATACGAGTGAGCGTGCCTGACGAACATCCCGGATGTAATGGTTTGAGCAGTCCCTGAACATCGTCACGCTTGCCGAGGTATTGTAGGCCCGCTTCGACCGATTTTCAACGCGGTGCCAGCCATCCGACCGGCGCGTGACACGGCGGTCGCGCTCCCCGCCATACCCGTGGTGAACCTTGCTACCGAGCTTTGGCATTCCCAACCGGCAACGCCGCCGCCGACAAACGTGGACGCGATGGGGCGGCATCCCGTTCCGCGCCGGGCCTTTCGGAACATCTCCGGTCAGCTCAACAGGATGCTGCTAATAATTGCCAGCACGACGAACAGGATCGCGATACCGACGGTGAATTGAAACAGGGTCTTTTCGAACCCGCGCCGCGTCCTCTGGATCGAATCCGACCCGGAGCCGAATGCGCCGCTGAACGACGATCCCTTCGTCTGCAGCAGGATCACGGCGATGAGCACGATCGAAAGGATGATCGTGACGAGGTTGAGCGAAATGTCCACCGGGTATCCGTTTCCAGTTCGCGACCCGTTCTTCTCGGGGAAGCGGGTCGCCCAATAATGACAGTAGCGTAGCATCCGGAAGCATGACGAACAAAGGGTGCGACGTCAGCGGGAGCCGATGGCGGCTTCCACTAGCGCCCGGAACGTCCCCCGGTCCAGGCTTGCGCCGCCGACGAGGGCACCGTCGACATCGGCCGCATCGAAGAGCTCCCGGACGTTGTGCTGCGACACGCTTCCTCCATAGAGAATGCGAATGCCATCGGCGACCAGGCCATGGCGTGAAGTGAGCCAGCGACGGATGGTCCCGGACATCGCCTGGATCTCCTCGACTGTGGCGGCCGTGCCCGAGCCGATCGCCCAGACTGGCTCATAGGCGATCGTCATCGTCGCCGCGTCGTCGCTTGAGACATCGATGAGCGCGGATTCGAGCTGTCCGCTGACCGTCGATTCGGCGCGGCCCGCGGCGCGCGCCGCAGCTGTCTCGCCAACGCAAAGCACCACGCCGAGACCATGCTCGCGGGCGGCGCGCACCTTCCGGGTGACCACCTCGTCGGATTCCTGATGGACGGTCCGGCGCTCGGAATGGCCGACAAGCACGAATTGGCACCACGGGGCGAGCATCGAGGCCGAAACATCACCGGTAAAGCTGCCGTCTGAATCGGCCGAGAGATCCTGCGCCCCAATGAGCAGACTCGTGCCGCGCACCTTTTGAGCGATCGAAACGATCCAGGGGAAGGGGGGACACACTCCAACGTCGACGCTCGGTCGCACCTCATCCGCGATGGCGGCGGTCCCCTGAGCGAGGGCGAGAGCATCGTCGAGACTGGTGTGCATCTTCCAGTTCCCGATCAGCAGTGGCTGTCTCGTCATGCGTCGCTGGCTCCGGTGTCGTCGGGAATCACGGCGATGCCCGGGAGCGACCGGCCCTCGAGAAATTCGAGCGAGGCGCCGCCGCCGGTGGAGATATGGTCGATCTTCGCCGCCAGACCGAGTTTCTCGACGGCGGCCACCGAGTCGCCGCCGCCAATCACGGTGAAGGTTGTCGTGGCAGCGACGGCGGCGGCAACGGTACTCGTGCCCTGGGCGAATGCCGCTCGTTCCGATACACCGAGCGGGCCGTTCCAGAATACCGTGCGGAGGCTGGCGAGGATGCCGGCGTAGCGGGCGGCGGTGGTGGGTCCGATATCGAACACAGCATCCTCGGCGTCGATGTCGTCGACCGTTGTGACCGTCCCCTGGGCGACTTCGATGCTGGAGGCGACCACGACATCGCTCGGGAGTTGGACGGTGGTGCCGGTACGCTCCGCTTCCACCAGGATGTGTCGGGCCTGCTCCAGCTTGTCGGTTTCGACAAGCGACCCGCCGAGTCGTTTGCCTTGAGCCAGCAGGAAGGTGTTGGCCATACCGCCGCCAATCAGGAGCTGGTCGATCCGGGGCAGGAGATGCTCGATGACGCCGATCTTGTCGGAGACCTTGGCACCGCCGATGATCGCGCCAAAGGGCCGTTCCGGCTGATTGAGCAACCGAGTAAGCGTACTGATCTCTCGCTGCATGAGGAAGCCGATCGACGACGGCAGGAGCAGGGCGACCCCCTGGGTCGAGGCATGCGCCCGGTGTGCCGCGCCGAAGGCGTCGTTCACGTAGAGGTCGGCGAGCGCGGCCAGCTCCCGCGCGAACCCAGGGTCGTTCGCCTCCTCACGGGGGTCGAACCGGAGATTTTCGAGCAGCAGGATCGAGCCCGGCACCAGATCGTCCACGGCAAGGGTCACGGACGGGCCGGTGGGTTCCGGCATGGCCGTGACCGGTTGAGCGATCAGTTCGGAGAGACGAGCAGCCACCGGCGCGAGACGGAGATCTTCCCGCACCTGACCCTTCGGGCGGCCCAGGTGACTGCAGAGGATAAGGCGGGCATCGTGCTCGATGAGCCAGCGGATCGTCGGAAGGGCGGCACGAATGCGCGTATCGTCCTCGATCCGATCGCCGCTGATCGGGACGTTGAAATCAACCCGACAGAGAACGCGTCGACCCGAGACATCTTCCTTTGTCATCGATCGCTTCGACATTGGTGGATTCACATCCCTTTCGCCATGGCGGCGATGATGTCCTCCGCCGGCGGCGCTTGCAAGGGTGGTCGAGCGACGCCGTGGCGGCCTTCCGACGGCTGGATCAGGCGTTGAATCCCTGTTCGCAGACCAGCGCGATGAGATCGGCGACGCGGCAGGAGTAGCCCCATTCGTTGTCATACCAGGCGACCACTTTCACCATCCGGTCGCCGATCGTCATCGTCGACTGGGCATCGACGATGGCCGAGCGGGAGTCGTGCCGGTAATCGGAAGAGACCAGCGCTTCTTCCGAATAGCCGATGATGCCGGCGTATTCCTCGTGGACAGAAGCCTGCTGGAACGCGGCGTTGACCGACTCGATGGTGACCGGCTTGTCGGTGTTGGCGACGAAGTCAACGATCGACACGGTTGGAGTCGGCACGCGCAGGGCAAAGCCGTCGAACTTGCCTTCCAGCTCCGGGATCACCAGCGAGAGCGCCCTGGCCGCGCCGCTGGTTGTGGGGATGATGTTCTGCGGTGCGCCCCTGGCGCGGCGGGCATCCTTGTGGGGTCCGTCCTGCAGCACCTGATCAGCGGTATATGAATGAACAGTCGTCATCATGCCCTGCTGGATTCCGAAGGTATCGAGGACGACCTTGGCGATTGGAGCAAGGCAATTTGTCGTGCAGGAGGCGTTGGAAATGATGTGATGGTCGGCGGGCTGATACGCCGCCTCGTTGACTCCAAGCACGACGGTGATGTCTTCATTCGTCGCCGGGGCCGAGATGATGACCTTCTTCGCGCCAGCGTCGATATGGGCGCGGGCCTTCCCGGCATCGGTAAAGCGTCCCGTCGATTCGACGACGAGATCGACCCCAAGCTCGGCCCACGGAAGGTCCGCCGGATCCTTCTCGGCGGTCACCTTCAGCAGCCGGCCGTTGACCGTCACGCCGTCGCCGTTCGCGGTGATCTCGGCATCGTAGCGACCGTAGGTCGAGTCGTACTTGAGCAGGTGAGCAAGCGTTTCGTTGTCCGTCAGGTCATTGACGGCGACGATCTCGAACAGGTCGCTGAAGCCACCCTGTTCGACGGCCTTGAACACCTGGCGCCCAATCCGTCCAAAGCCATTGACGCCGATCTTGTATGCCATGCGCGACTCCTCTGTTGTCGACCATCGGAAGATCTGTCGTAGATCGTCTACGTCTCGCGAAATGGAACGGGGCACAAGCTCCACGACGCGCGACTATGCCATCGCTCGCTATCGGGAAGGCCATGATACGCACCACTATAACGGGACCGGGCCGGGCTGGACCTGAGCTGATGAGCGTCGCCGCGAGGGGGAACGGTGGTGACTACGACGAGATGCCGGCCGGAGATCGGGCGGGAGGGGCTTTTTCGGCCCAGGTGCGATGCATGTCGGCGGCGGGGGCGCCGTCCACCATGGGCACCGTTGAGGTATGGATCCGGGCAAGTTCGATCAGGACCTCGGCGAGCTTCGAGGGATCGTGGCGAAGCGGGTTGACGTCGTTGACGACATCCCGGGCGATCACCTGGACATTTCCGGCAGTCAGCGGGGCACCGTCGTAGATGACCGCTTCGACGCCCCACTCGGGGCTGATCGCGTCCGCCGCCGCCGGGTTGCTGTTGACGAGCGCGTAATCGAGTTCGCCCTGGCCGAGGTAGTCGACGATCTGCTGGACATGATCGGCGTATCCGAAATGGTCGGTCTCACCATGTTGGGTGGCGACATTGCAGACGTAGACAGTCGACCCCTTCGACCAGTGGATCGCCTCGCGTACACCATCGACCAGCAGATTGGGGAGCACGCTGGTGTAGAGGCTGCCGGGGCCGAGCACGATCAGGTCGGCGTTGAAAATCGCGGCAAGGGCGGGACCGTACGCGTCCGGATTGTGGGGTTCAAGGAAGATCCGTTCGATCGCTGGTTTCTCGTGCGAGATCGTGGACTCGCCCTTGACCGTCGTGCCGTCGGCGAGATCGGCGCAAAGTGTCACGTTTTCGACTGTAGAGGGGAGAACCCGGCCTCGTACGTTGAGCACGCGCGCCGATTCGATCACCGCCTGCTCGAAGCTGCCGGTGACCTGGGTCATCGCGGTGATGAACAGATTGCCGAAGGCGTGGCCGGAAAGCTCGGATCCTTCCTTGTCAAACCGGTAGTGAAAGAGCCTGCCCATCGTCGATTCCGCGTCGGCCAGGGCGACAAGGCAGTTACGGATGTCGCCGGGCGCGGGCATGTTGAAGACATCCCGGATCCGGCCGGTGCTGCCGCCGTCGTCGGCGACGGTCACGATCGCGGTCAGGTTGGCGTTGGCAAACTTGAGACCGCGCAGGAGGGCGCTCAGCCCCGTACCGCCACCGATCGCGACCACGTTGAACTCGGGCTGGACCGGGCCGAAACGATGCTCGTTGACGATTTCGGCAAAGGCCCGCCCGCCCGGATCATGCGCGATCAGGGGAGCGATGAGGGCATGACTGAGCCGCGCGATAGCGTAGAGGAGAAGCGCAAGACCGCCGGAGAGAAGCAGAATTTCCCGATAGGGGTGGGGAATGAACTGGAGGGTGATGGACTGGACAATGTCCTGCAGCCCCTCCGGGAACTTGTAGCTCTGGTAAACCCAGGCGGCGAACATGGCGAGCGCGAGGCTACTGAGGATCACCGCCGCCATGAACAAGCCGACCCAACGCTTGATCCTCATGCCGGGACGAAGCCAGATTCGGAGGTTTCGGGAGTTCATTGCCTATCCATGCTGTGGCGTTGCGATGAGCGCTCGTTCAGTGTGGGAGACGACAGATCAACGCTCAGGAACAAGATAGCGGATGAGACGATAGTGTACACCCGTGACCGGGCCAAAGTGGCAAAAACGGCTCCGGGCCGGGCGCCCGTGGGGGGTGGGGAAGCTGCCGGGACAAGCCCAATTCCGGGGCGCCCGGGGGGTTGCGCAAAGCGCGGCGGGGCGCTATACTTACCTTTCGTGCGGAAAGCGGGCATATGCCGCTCGCCGCCCATGGCAACGATTTGGACAACATTCTGCGTGCAGCCGATTGTACTCAAGAAGCAACAACCTGACAAACCGGAAGGGCGCAGCGAACCCTTCCGGTTTGCCGTCGTGTCGTCCTGAACACGCCTTTCCGCTGGCCGCGGCCACGGAAGGTCCCCCCGACGCCCGGCTCAGTTCCGCGATGACCGGTCAAATGGAGAAGCATGTCCTCACGATTCGGATCACCAGTTCCCGATAACCGTCAAGCGGGCACCCTGCTCGATCACGATGCGCCGAGCGTCTCGAGGACCCGCCAATACGCTGTCTTCACCACAGGTGCAGTCACCACTTCAATCCATCGATAGAGCACATCACGCGGCTGTTCACTCACGTCCGGTTTTTCTTCGGGTCGGTGCGCCACATCCGGGGCGCTGACCGCAAACGGGGAGCATTACATGGCAGTCGAACGAGATACCAGGTCCAGCGTCGCGACCCACGTCACGGAAACGCCCCAAGTGCTTTCCAATGTGGGAGTGGGGCGGCGGACATACTCACGAATTCCAACAGTCCTCGAGATGCCCAACCTGGTTCAGATTCAGATTGAATCGTTCGCTTGGTTCGTGCGCGAGGGACTGCGAGAGCTGCTCGACGAGATCTCGCCGATTACCGATCACCACAAGAAGATGGAACTCTACATCTCGAACCCGCGGTTCGATGATCCCTGGACGCGGATGCCGAAAGGTGAGGAGCAGGAGCGTGCCAAGGCCGACCCCCGGATCGCGGAGGTCTTTTGCCGGGAGCGCGATATCACCTTTGCCGCGCCGCTGCGCGTCTCCGCCAAGCTGGTGATGAAGGAGACCGGCGAGATCAAGGAGACGGGACCGGACGGGATCTTCCTCGGCGACTTCCCGATGATGACCGCCGACGGCACGTTCGTCATCAACGGGACCGAGCGCGTCGTCGTGTCCCAGCTCGTGCGGTCGCCGGGCGTCTACTTCGAGCGGCAGCGTGACCCGGCGACGGGCAAGTTCCTCTCGACTGCCAAGCTGATCCCGAACCGGGGCGCGTGGCTCGAGTTCGAGACGTCGAACCGCGACATCCTCTCGGTCAAGGTCGACCGCAAGCGCAAGATGCCGGTGACGATCCTGCTCCGGGCGATCGGGATCGAGAGCGACGACGAGCTGCTGGAAGCCTTCGCGGGCGTCGATACCAATGAAGACCACCGCTACATCGCGACGACCCTCGACAAGGAGCCGACGAAGACACGCGAAGAGGCGCTGATCGAGCTCTACCGTCGGTTGCGGCCGGGTGATCCCCCGACCAAGGACAACGCGACGGCGATGCTGGAGAACCTGTTCTTCAACGAGCGCCGCTACGATCTCGCCAAGGTCGGGCGCTATAAGCTGAACGAACGGCTGCACAGCGACCACCGCGACGACCAGACCGACGACCGGATCCTCCAGAAGGAGGATCTGATCGAGATCATCCGGGAGATCATCCGCCTCAACAACGGCCTCAGCCACTCCGACGATATCGACCATCTCGGCAATCGCCGGATTCGCGCGGTCGGCGAGCTGATCCAGATGCATGTGCGTACCGGGTTCCAGCGCCTGGAGCGGGGTATCCGCGAGCGGATGACGATCCAGGATCCGGAGACGGTGACACCCCAGGGGCTGATCAGCACGACCCGGCCGGTGATGGCCGCCGTGCGGGAGTTCTTCGGCGGATCGCAGCTTTCCCAGTTCATGGACCAGACCAATCCGCTGGCCGAGCTGACGCACAAGCGTCGCCTCTCGGCACTCGGCCCTGGCGGCCTGAGCCGGGACCGCGCCGGGCTTGATGTGCGGGATGTGCATCCATCGCATTACGGGCGAATCTGTCCGATCGAGACACCGGAAGGGCCCAACATCGGTTTGATCGGTTATCTCGCGACGTACGGCAAGATCAACCCGTACGGCTTCATCGAGACGCCGTACCGGCGCGTGATCTCGCTGATCGACGTTGCGAATCCGGCGGTACCGCTCGAAGGCCAGATCGCCAGCGTGGATGTGCAGCATCCCGAGACGAACCGGGCGATCGTCAAGGCTGGAACCGAGATGACCGCCAAGCACGCGGCCGCGATCGCCGAGGCTGGAGTAGCCACGGTGCGCATCCGGCCGGTGGCGTCGGAGACCATCGACTACCTGCCCGCGGACCGCGAGGTCAGCGTGATGATCGCCCAGGCGAACATGCCGCTGGACGAGAAGGGCCGGATTGCCGTTGAAGAGGTGACGGTCCGTCTCGGTTCCGACGGGCATCGCTTTCCCGTTGTCCCGGCGGAGCAGGTCCACTACATGGACGTTTCGCCCAAGCAGGTGGTGTCGGTCGCGACCGCGTTGATCCCGTTCCTGGAGCACGACGACGCGAACCGGGCGCTGATGGGCGCCAACATGCAGCGTCAGGCCGTGCCGCTCGTGCGGCCGCAGGCTCCGGTGATCGGTACCGGAGTGGAGTATCTGGCCGCCCGCGATTCGGGTCAGGTCGTGGTCTCGCGGCACGCCGGGACCGTCGTGTCAGCCTCGGGCAAGCAGATCACGATCGTCGAGGATGACGGCAATCGCCACATCTATCACCTGCAGAAGTTCGTTCGCTCGAACCAGGACACCTGCATCAACCAACGGCCCATCGTCCATATCGGTGATCGCGTGCTGGTCGATCAGGTGATCGCTGATTCGTCGTCGACCGAGAACGGCGAGCTGGCGCTGGGCCAGAACCTGCTCGTGGCCTTCATGCCGTGGGAGGGTGGCAACTTCGAGGACGCCATCCTCCTCAGCGAGCGCCTCGTGCGCGACGACGTGTACACCTCGATCCACATCGAGAAGTACGAGTGCGAGGCGCGCGATACCAAGCTCGGACCGGAAGAGATCACACGGGACATCCCGAATGTCGGTGAGGAGAGCCTCGCGAATCTTGACGAAACCGGGATCATCCGGATCGGCGCCGAGGTCCGGCCCAATGACATCCTCGTCGGCAAGGTCACGCCGCGGGGCGAGACCGAGCTCAGCGCTGAGGAGCGGCTGCTTCGCGCGATCTTCGGCGAGAAGGCGCGCGAGGTGAAGGACACCTCGCTGCGCGTGCCGCACGGTGTCCACGGCAAGGTGATCGACGTGAAGCAGTTCCGGCGCGACGACAGCTCGGATCACGAGTTGCCGGCCGGCGTGAACCAGAGTGTGCGCGTGATGATCGCGCAGAAGCGGAAGATCTCCGAAGGCGACAAGATGGCGGGTCGTCACGGCAACAAGGGCGTAATCAGCAAGATCCTTCCTATGGAAGATATGCCGTATCTGCCGGACGGAACACCGGTCGACATTATCCTCAATCCGATCGGTGTGCCATCGCGGATGAATCTCGGCCAGGTGCTGGAAACCCATCTCGGATGGGCCGCCGACAAGCTCGGCTTCAAGGTCGCCACGCCGGTGTTCGACGGGGCGCACGAGGACGAAATCCGCGACGCGCTGCGTGAGGCGGGTTTGCCGGAGGACGGCAAGGTCGATCTCTACGACGGGCGAACCGGCGAGAAGTTCGACCGCCCGGTCACGGTCGGCGTGGTCTACATGCTGAAGTTGGCTCACCTCGTCGAGGACAAGATTCACGCGCGGTCGACCGGCCCCTACTCGTTGGTCACGCAGCAGCCACTGGGCGGCAAGGCGCAGTTCGGCGGTCAGCGCTTCGGCGAGATGGAAGTCTGGGCGCTCGAAGCCTATGGTGCGGCGCACATTCTCCAGGAGATGCTGACGGTCAAGTCCGACGACATCGTCGGACGTGTCAAGACGTATGAGTCGATCGTCAAGGGTGAGGAGATCGGCGAAGCCGGTGTGCCCGAGTCGTTCAAGGTGCTGGTGAAGGAACTTCGCAGCCTTGGGCTCTCGATCGATGTCATCAATGAAGACGAGCAGACGGTCGAGTTCACCGAGGACACCTCGCGCGACCTGCTCTCCAATCTGGATCGAATCAATCTGAGCGGCTTCGAGCGAACGTCCGACTGAGCGATCGGAAGCAGGCGGGCCGATTGCGGCCCGCCTCGCCTGGACCAGGATCGACGTTCGTCTCGAGTGGAGGCACCATGTCAAGCATCAACATCCCTGATGTCGCTCCCGATCATTCCGCTGGCCGGACCGCGACATTCGAGAGCTCGGGTCAGTTCGACTCGCGCACATCGGGCGGCTTCTCCCGGGGCGATCGGCAGGATCGCGGCCGGGTTCTGGACGTCAACAACTTCGACGCGATCCGGATCCGGCTTGCCTCGCCTGAGGCAATCCGAAGCTGGTCGTACGGCGAGGTCACGAAGCCTGAAACCATTAATTACCGAACGCTGAAGCCGGAGCACGGCGGGCTTTTCTGCGAGCGTATCTTCGGCCCGACGCGGGACTGGGAGTGCTATTGCGGGAAGTACAAGCGCATCCGCCACGCCGGGACCGTCTGCGACAAGTGCGGTGTCGAAGTCACCCGCTCCAAGGTCCGCCGCGAGCGGATGGGCCATATCGAGCTGGCCGCGCCGGTGGCGCATATCTGGTACGTCAAGGGAACGCCGAGCCGGCTCGGGCTGCTGCTCGATATCTCGCCACGCAACCTCGAGCGGGTGCTGTACTTCGCGTCGTACCTGATCACGCGGGTTGATGAAGAGGCCCGGACGGCGGCGATTGCCGAGATCAATGAACTCCACGAGGAGACGGTCGCCGAGTTCACGGCGGAGGCCAAGGCGAAGCTCGATGAGATCGTGTCTCAGGTGACCGCCGACGTCTCCAATCTCGATGAGGGATCGCAGAACCTGGCGACGTCGATCGAGGATCGGAAGGCGCAGGAGTTGGCGTTGCTCGAGACGGAGCACGCCGAACTCGAGGCAACCTTGCGTGCCCTTGAGGGCCAGGCGGCGGAGCAGGA
>CADCWJ010000269.1 GCA_902806365.1 uncultured Thermomicrobiales bacterium | reverse complement strand
CTGGCCTCGATCTCGGCCCGGCGCGGCTCCAGGAACGGTGGAAGGGCCAGCGATTCGCCCATCGTCTCCAGCGACTCATCGGTCGCAAAGCCCGGGAGGTCGCTCGAAATCTCGAACAGCACGCCGCCCGGCTCGCGGAAGTACATTGCCCGGAAGTAGAAGCGGTCGATCACCGGGGTGACGCCGATCCCGGCATTTGCCAGGTACTCGTTCCAGGCGGTATGCGCCTCGTAGGTCGGCACCCGGAAGGCGACGTGGTGGACGCCGCCGTGCCCGAGCCGTGCGCGCGGGGCGTTGGGCCGCGCATTCACGATCATCGTCGCGTTCGGCCCACCAAGCCCGGTCTCAAGGATGATGGTGCGGTTGGCGGGGAGGGCGGGATCCGGCCGGTCCTCGACGATCCGGAACCCCATGATCCCGGTCAGGAGATCGAGGGTCGCATCCGGTCGACCGGTGGTGATCGAGACCGTGCCGAGGCCAGTGATCCCGTGCTCCGGCGGAACAGTCGACTTCTCCCACGGGGTGCCACCGGGAATCCGGGCGCGCCCATCGTCGGCGATCAGTGCCATCCGCTGGCCCTCGGGATCGGTGAACGGAAGGGCCGTGAACCCGGCGCGTTCGGTCAGTGGCTGATGCTCGATTCCAAGCGTGTCGAACCGCTCGACCCAGTAGGCGAGCGAATCTGCATCCTTCACGCGGAGGGTGTATTCGGCGATCTCGCCGGCGCCCGGCTGGTTGAGCGGTGTGCTCGGGAACCCGAAGAAGGTGACGTCGCTGCCCGCACTGCCCAGTCCATCGGCATAGAACAGGTGGTAGACGTCTGTCGCGTCCTGGTTGACCGTCTTCTTGACGAGCCGCATGCCCAGCGCGCGGGCGTAGAAGTCGCGGTTCGCTTCGAGGTTGGAGGTGATCGAGCTGACGTGGTGGATGCCGGTCAATTCAAGACCGTTCGCGAGTGTCATCGGGCATTTCCTTTCCGATTGAACGTTCGAGCTTGCGGAGGAGATGGATCAGGGTCTGGACCTCGTCTGGTTCCAGCGCCGCCCAGTCGTGAGCGATCGCCCGCTCCTGGATCGAGACCAGCTCGATTCGCAGGCGACGGCCGGCGGTCGTCAGGAAGATGCGTTTGGTCCGGCCCTCCCGTCGCCGGATGAGAAGACCGTCCGCTTCCATCGCGTCGACCAGTTGCGTGATGTTGCCCTTCGTGACGAGAAGGGCGTCGGCGATCTGCTGCTGGGTGCGGCCCTCGACGGCGCCAGCGTGGTTGAGCACGTCGAACCGGCTGACCGAGATACCGTGTCGCCGCATCGTCTCGGCGGTGCGCCGGTCGATCTTGTGATAGACGCGCGCCAGCCGCAGCCAGCCGACGACTGCCGGCTCGATCCGGCGCGGGAGAACCGCGATGTCAGGCAACAGATCCGGAAGCGTGCTCGTGCCCCGTAGCTCATCCATGCCGATAGTTTAGAACTATACCTTCGAGCTGTCAAGCATATGCCTGGTGCTGCCCTGATCCTTCAACGCATGACGGTGGCGTCCCGATCGGGGTGGCAGGTCAGGCGGCGTTGGGGGACAGCTCGATCTCGAGGATCCGTGGCTGCTCCTGGCTCACGCGCAGACCGGCGCCGTCCGGCCAGCCGGCGAGGTCGCCTCCGGACAGCGGGCGATGCGCGGTGACCTGGAGCCGCAGGATGCCCTCCGCGAACTCGCGAGCTTCAACCCCGATCACCCCCTTGAGCGCGCCGAGGAAGCGCTGCAGCGAGAGCGCGGTCGCGGCCGAAGCGACGCCCTGGGCGATCACGTCGATCCGGAGGGGTTCGCCCGCCTCATCATCCCGAGCGGAGGGAGGCGGCGCCGGTGGGGTTGTCAACGCTTCGGGGTTGGCTTCGGACGGGGACGGCACCGGCGATGCCTGTGGGCCTTCCGATGCTGGTTCGGCATCGCCCGGCGAGGCATCGAGCCGGCTCCGGAGCCGGTCGAGCCCGGCCTGGAGCGTGTCGAGCTCGTCCCGGAGCGAGGCGACCAGTGCCTGATGCTCGTTCCGGCTCGACTCGATCCGCGCGTTGAGCGCGGCATGGGTGGCGTTGGCACGTTCGGCCTGCGCCTTTGCCTGCTCGCGCACCGCGATCGATTCGAGCATCAGCTCGCCCGTGCGGCGGATGTTCTCGCCGATGATCCGATCGTACGACTCGTAGAAGAGCAGACGCTCCCGCGCTCGATCGAGCAGCACCCGCAACTCCGCCGGATCGTCCGACGCGGTCGAGAGATCGGCCGATCCGGCCCCGGCGGTTGGGCTCGGGAGCGGGGTCAACGTCGATGGCTGGCGATCCTGTTCCGCGTCGTTCACATCGTCACCTGACCTGGGTTACGGCACGGGAGGGATCGCACCACCGCAGCGGGATCGAGAACCGGGCGCTGTCGCACCGAGTGTAGCAAGTTTGGATCAGGCCAATCGGGGACAGTGATCGTGCCTGTGCCTGCATGAAGAACCGGCTGGTCCCGAACCGGGCGCGGGAGTATCCTCCGCGTACAAGTCTGGCCGAATGGGCAGGGCGGGGCGAGGAATGGTTGCGCCATCCAAGTACACTTTGCTGGAGGTGATGTTCGGTTTGCGACCGGCATCGCTTGCGCTCGACATCGCCCCGAGTGGTGGTTGGTGGTCGATGGCGTCGAGCCGAGCGCTGACACGGAAGGCCCCGGCCAATATCGCCCACGCCCATGCATTCGGCCAAAGGTGGATTGCCGAACACCTGTGACTCCGGCAAGCGAACCGCCACCCTCGACGCCGGTATTCGCGACCCAAAAGCCGGCGCGCGTCACGAATGCGTTCCATGATGGAAAGTTGAGATACCCCGACAATGGCTTCTCGCGATCGCGCAGCCAAGCACCAGCATGACGACCCCTCGATTGAGGAAGAGCCCTCGGCGGATGTCCGGGTTGATTCCGACGATCAGGGCGAAGCCACACCGCCCCCGGTTAAGCCATCGCGAAAGCGGCCTCGCAAGACCCGGAACCCGGTTGCCGGGACCGACGCCACGGAGCCGGTCGCTGGCGTGGCCCTGGATGGCCAACAAGGTCAGGGAGAGGGCAACGACCTCCCCGAGCCACCGGCGCGGACGCGTCGTCGGCGGCCCCGTTCCGACAGCAACAAGCTTGCGCTGCCGGTGATCGTCTCCGACGAGACGATCCTGCTGCCGCACATGTCGATCCCGTTCCCGATCGAGGACGATGAGACCTCGAAGGCGATCGACCGCGCGATGCGGATGAACCCACGCCTAGTCCTGATGCTGACGGAGCGGCGGGTGCGGCGCGATGCCGGGGACGGATCGGGTGCCGCCATGCCCGAGCGCGACCTGATCGACATGATGACCGATCTGATCGCCCAGCAGGCTGATGGCGACGGCGACGAAGAGGCCGCGCCAACCGCGCCGATGGACCGTGCACCGGACGGCACGACGGGTGACGGGGAAGGACCTGCCTGGGACGAGCGTCCCGCGGAAGAGCACGTTCAGTACGAGCTCTGCGATGTCGGCGTGATCGCCGAGGTCGGGCAGTACATCTCCCGGCCGGGCGGGCAGGATCACGTCATCCTGCAGGGCATCACGCGCGGGGTCGTCGAGGACATCATCCAGGACCAGCCGTACGTCGCGGCGCGTGTCCGCCGCGAGGAGGAGCGGGTTGGCGACCCGGCCCAGACCGAGGCGGCGATGGCCGCGGTGCTGGAGCAGATCGAGAACTACATCTCGATGCTGCCGAACGTCCCGGAAGAAGTGCTGACGATGGTCCGCAGCGTCGACGAGCCGGGATGGCTGGCCGACCTGATCGCGTTCTCGCCGGAATTCTCCTCGGAACAGCGACAGACCCTGCTCGAAGAGCTCGATCCGATCGAGCGGCTCCGCCGGCTCAGTGTCATGATCCAGAAGCGGCTCAACGTCCTCAACCTGCGCCACGAGATCCAGTCCGAAGCGCAAGCCGGGATGGACAAGCAGCAGCGCGAGTATTTCCTGCGCGAGCAGTTGCGGGCGATCCAAAAGGAGCTTGGCGAGGGCAGCAGCGAGGAAGCCGTCGCCAACGAGATCCGAGAAAAAATCGACGCCGCCGGGATGCCGGAGGAGGTCAGGGCCAAGGCCCTTGTCCAGGTCGAGCGGCTCGAACAGCAGCACCCGTTCTCGCCGGAGATCGGCGTCATCCGCACCTATCTCGAATGGCTCACGGAACTTCCGTGGTCGGTCGAGTCGGAGGACAAGCTCGACCT
>CADCWJ010000268.1 GCA_902806365.1 uncultured Thermomicrobiales bacterium | reverse complement strand
GTGCATATCCTCGACACCCATCCGTTCCCCGAGTTGTTCAGTAGTGGGAGCGACAGCCCCGCGCTCCCGTTTGCGATCATCGCGCTCGTCGGAACGCTCATCTCGCTTGTGGTATCGGAACTGGTGAAGCGGCTCTCGTCACAAACTCTTACCCAACTCCACCCGAGCCGGATGCTGGCGTTCCTGTCCGGATTGCAGGTGCTCAGCACGGTGCTCTTCGTATTCGCGGCGAACCTGCCCATCGCGATCGGATCACTCTGGATCAGGAATGCCGGCCGCACGATCTCCGGACCGGTTCAGGCGGCGTGGATCAACCGGCATCTGGACGCACGGCTGCGAGCGACGGTGCTCTCGATGCAGGGCCAGGGTGACGCGATCGGCCAGGTGATCGGGGGTCCGGCGCTCGGCGGGATCGGCAGCGTCTTCGGCGTCCGGGCGGCGCTGCTCGCTTCGGCGCTCGTGTTCTCACCGGTCGTCTGGCTCTATGGCCGGATCGGCGGCGAGGAGTCAGCCACGGAGGAGCCCGAGGCTGCCCCCTCGAACACATAGTCCCTGTTTACCCTCCGCCCGCACGGCCGACCGCCTGGCGTCCGGCGTGTTGCCGCCGATTACCATCGCGGTTGGCGACAGGTTCCTGATGCAATCGACGGTGACGTCGCCGAAGCGCAGCGCCTCGCACCGCTCACCCGCGGCTGCCGCAAGATGTGCCTGGGCGGCGTCTCGCCTGCTGCGATGGGGCATTCCCGCTTCGGGATCATGCACTACCCGCAGCCGACTCAAGGTCGACATAGACGACCCGCATCGATACGCCCACCGCTTGTTCCCAGTGCGCTGCACCAAAATCGGCACCCTTCGTGGGTGTCATGAAAACGTGAACTGTCGCCCGTAGCTTACAATAGCGGCCAATGGATCCACCCGTGTCCGAAGCCGCTGCAGCGCGGGGCGTTCCATGGGAGCGTTGCCGCAATGGAAAGACGTTCCCGTGATCACCCTCGAGCACGTCTCCAAGATCTTCGTGTCCAACGCCCGATCGGTGCGAGCCGTCGACGACGTCAGTTTCGAGGTGGACGCGGGGGCGTTGCATGTCCTGATCGGTCCGTCCGGCTCGGGCAAGACCACCACGATGCG
>CADCWJ010000267.1 GCA_902806365.1 uncultured Thermomicrobiales bacterium | reverse complement strand
ACTACCGATGGCATCCGGACGGATGGTCACGTGGCCCAACGATTTCGCCTGGACCGACCTCCCGTTCCGGTGTCCCCCAACAACCTCAGTTCGTTGCCCACGATGTCCCGTACGCCGGGTGACGGCGCACGCCGTGTGCCGGTCGCCGATCAGAGCTGCAACCGCATGGTGTACGAGCCGTTCTCATCAAGGGCAACTACGAATCCGAGGCGCCGATACAGATGAACGGCGGGATTTCGCGCATCGACGCTCAGCGACAAACCCTCGAAGTCCCGCTCCCGCCCGATGTCGATGAGCGCAACCAACAACTGTGATCCGACGCCCCGGCCGCGGCAGCCAGGAGCGATGGCCACGGACACCTCGGGGGTGAACTCATCCAGGAAGCCGAACCCCGGTCGGTCCCGAGCGAACCGTCGGAACCAGGCAGCGCCCACGACACGGCCATCGTCTTCCGCGATGACGCCGGCGTCGTCGTCCCTCGGCCACTCTTCGACGTATCGGACAAGCGTGTCGCTGTCTCGCAGCTCCTGAAGCGTGAGCTGGTTCTGGTCGGGACTCCAGTTGACGGCCTCCAGCAGTAGCCGCTCGAGGGCGGCGAGATCCGACGCGTCCGCCAGCCTCAGGTGCATGAGAGAGATCGTCCCCGCCTGATATGGCGGAGGCAAGGGATAGACAGATCTCCCTGTCCCAGAACGGCGTAGCCGCTGGCAGTGCGGACCCGTCACGTGACGCCGGGACGGGCCGCCACGCCGGAGTCCGGCTACACGGTGCCGATGGCTTGGACAACTGGCTGATAGGCAGCAACCTCGACACCGAGCCGTTCGTCACGGCCGTCGAAGGCAATCGCCGCCGCCCCGAGCCTGAACAAGATGGCGCGGTACATCATCTGAACGCCGATCGGGTCGCGTAGAGGCTCGAGTGCGTGAAGGTCCGCGCCTGCCCACGCAATGGCATCGGCCACGATGATTGCGTCGGCGTAGCGCTTAGGTCGCCAGTAGGGGCTCACGT
>CADCWJ010000266.1 GCA_902806365.1 uncultured Thermomicrobiales bacterium | reverse complement strand
GGCGCTCTGGAGACGTAGTGTATGAGGTGACCCTCGACCGGTGACCTCGGCGAAACGATCGAGTGCGGGATCGTGCGCATCCGCTAGCACCCGGCGATCCCGACCGGAAGACTAGCCGGCGGCGATCTCGTATACGATGCCCGCCACGATCCGGAAGAGTGGCAATGACGGTGAGGAGAATGGGAACCAGATGATCAAGGTCGATGTCCAGGCTGGAAATGCGCTTGACACCGCAGTCGATGTGATGCTGGTGTCAGTAAGCGGGGGAGCCGATGGCTGGAGCGGCCCCGCGGCAGAGATCGACGCAGCGCTCGGCGGGCAGATGAAGCGGCTCGCGGGGGAGTCGGAGTTCACGGGTGCCGCCGGCCAGACCTTCCTGCTCCAGACACTTGGCGCGATTGCGCCGAGGCGGGTCTGTCTTGTGGGAGCGGGGGAGTTGGAGTCCGGCAGCGAACTCGATGACAAGCGACGCAGAGGCTGGGCGAACGGGCTTCGGTCAGCAGTCCAGGCAGGGGCGCAGTCGATCGCGGTCGCATTCGACACTCCGGCACCCGGCGAGATCGAAATGGCGGTCGAAGGGATGTTGCTGGGCAACTACCGGTTCGTCGAGCACTTTGGCGCGCTGCGGCAGCGTGATCGGGATCGGGTGGACCCCGATGTCACGGTCATCGTTGATGCGGAGCATGTTGCGATGGTCACGGAGAGCGTTCGCCGTGCCACGGCGATTGCGGACGGCGTATATCTCGCCCGCGATCTCGTCTCCGAGCCCGCCAGCGCGCTAAATCCGGGGACGATGGCAGCCCGCGCCACCGAGGTCGCCGCCTCCCATGGGTTGGAGTGCACGGTGCTCGGGGTAACGGAGCTCGAGCGGCTCGGCGCCGGAGCGCTCCTCGGTGTCGGCAAGGGCAGTGATGTGCCGCCCTGCCTGATCCATCTCGTCTATCGCCCCGACGGGGAGATCAGCGGCCCTCCGGTCGGGCTGGTCGGCAAGTGCATCACGTTCGACACGGGTGGTTACTCGATCAAGACCGGCGAAGGCATGCTGACGATGAAGGGCGACATGGCTGGTGGGGCGGCGGTGCTTGGCGCGATGCGGGCGCTGAAGGAGCTCGATGTGCGGCGCGAGGTCCACGGCATCATCTGCGCCGCGGAGAACATGATCTCGGGCGGGGCATTTCGACCCGGCGACGTGCTGACCGCGATGAACGGCATCACGATCGAGATCACCTCGACTGATGCCGAGGGTCGGCTGGTGCTGGCCGACGGCCTCGTCTACACCGCCCGTCAGGGAGTCGCCGAAATGGTCGACCTGGCGACGCTGACGGGTGCGGCGGTGGTGGCGCTGGGGGACACGACGGCGCTCTTCGCGAGCGACGATGGGCTCGCGGCGCGGCTTCTCGACGCCGCCGCCCGCACCGGCGAGCGGGCGTGGAGGATGCCGCTGATCGCCGATCACAAGGACCGGCTCAAGGGCGAGATCGCGGACCTGAAGAATACCGGTGGGCGGCCCGCCGGCGCTGTCATTGCCGCCCTGTTTCTCGAACACTTCAGTGAGGGGATCCCGTGGGCCCATCTCGACATTGCCGGCTCAGCCCGGTCAGAAAAGACAAGCGGCTATACCCCTCAGGGCGCGACTGGTACGGGCGTGCGGACGTTGCTGTCGTACCTCTCGACCCCGCCAGCATGATGGGGATGCCACTTCGGGTCTTTCGGCGGGACCGGGAGGCGTCATGGTGAGCCACCAAGGATAGAATGCCGACGGACGATGACCCGTGGATGAAAGACGGACAAGAGGGAGGATCATCAACGTGGCAAGCGCATCCATCATCGAGCAGCGCGACAATGCGCCGGTGTTTGGCAACTACATCGCCGGGTCCTGGAAGGCGAGCCAATCCGGCGAGACGTACGAGAATCGCAACCCGGCCAACCCCTCGGAGTTGATCGGACGCTTCGCATCGAGTGCCAAGGGCGACGTTGAAGATGCGGTGTCGGCCGCCGCCGAGGCTGCCGGGCCCTGGGGGACGACCTCGGCGATTGCGCGGGCGAACCTGCTCTATAAGGCATCGGAGATCCTGGCGAGCAGGGTCAACGAAGTCGGACGTGATCTCAGCCGCGAGGAAGGCAAGACGCTCAAGGAAGGGATCGGCGAGACGACGCGAGCCGTCCAGATCCTTCGCTACTTCGCCGGCGAGATCCAGCAGCCGATTGGCGAGCACTACCCGTCGATGAGCCCGACGACCTTTCTCTTCACCCTGCGCGAGCCGATCGGCGTCTGCGCGATCATCACGCCCTGGAACTTCCCGATCGCGATCCCGGCCTGGAAGATCGTGCCGGCGCTCGCCTTTGGCAACACGGTGGTGTTCAAGCCCGCCAGCCTGACTCCGCTGTGCGCCGTGCACCTGACCGAAGCGCTGGCCGAAGCCGGGCTGCCGGCAGGCGTGCTCAACATGGTCACGGGCAGCGCCTCGGCGGTCGGTGATCCGCTCGTCACGGATGAGCGCGTCCTGGCAGTCTCGTTCACCGGCTCGAACAGCGTCGGGAACCAGATCAAGAAGATGGCCGGTGAGCGTGGCGCGAAGGTGCAGCTCGAGCTCGGGGGGAAGAATCCCGCGATCGTCCTCGCCGACGCCGATCTCGACCATGCCGTAACCCAGGTCATCAATGGCGCGATGATGAGCAGTGGCCAGAAATGCACCGCCACGAGCCGGGCGATCGTCGACCGGCGGATCGCCGCCGAGGTGACCCAACGCCTGGCCGACAAGGTTGGGGCGCTGCGGATGGGCGATCCACTGGAGGACACGACCCAGATCGGCCCGCTCGTCTCGGCCGACGCCGCCGAGCGCGTCAGCGGCGAGATCGACCGGGCACGCTCCGAGGGCGTGGCCCTGGTCGCTGGCGGCTCGAAGCCGGACGGTCTCAACGGCGGCCACTTCGTAACCCCGACGCTGTTCGGCGATGTCGCTCCGGATTCCCGGCTTGGACAGGAGGAACTGTTCGGGCCGGTGCTGGGCGTCATCACCGTCGATAACGTGGACGAGGCGATCGCCGTCGCGAACAAGGTCCGCTATGGGCTTTCAGCCTCCATCTTTACCCGCGACATCGGCAAGGCCCTGGGGTTCATCCAGAAAATCCAGGCCGGAATCGTCCATGTCAATTCCGAGACGGCCGGAGCCGAGCCGCACGTCCCGTTCGGCGGGTACAAGGGCTCCAGCTCGTACTCGCGGGAGCAGGGGAAGGCAGCACGCGAGTTCTACACGCAGGTCAAGACCGTCTATCTCGATCCACCGCCGGGCGCCTGACCCATCCTTGCCGTACGGCAATGGACGTATGCTTTGCGCACCGTCGGGCAACCGACTCCGTCCAGATCGACCACCCGCAACAAGACAAGGAGATGCTCCCGTGGCAACCATCGATCGAATCGCCAACGCCGTCTGGAAGGGCGACCTCGCGGCTGGCAGCGGCATGCTCTCGTTCAACAGCGGAGCGTTCGGCAACACTCCCGTTACCTGGGCCTCGCGCGTCGAGTTGTCCGACGGGAAGACGAGCCCGGAGGAATTGATCGCCGCCGCGCACGCTTCGTGCTACGCGATGGCGTTCTCCAACACGCTTACGGAGGCGGGGCATAAGCCAGACAACCTCGACGTGGTGGCCACTGTCAGCCTGAAACACCTGCCGGGCGGCGGAATCGCCGTCTCGGCATCGAAGCTGACGGTACGCGGGCACGTGCCATCGCTTGACCAGGAGCGGTTCGCGGCAATCGCGGACGAGGCGGAAAAGGCGTGTCCCGTTTCGAACGCGCTGCGGGGAAACGTGGCGATCACGGTGGACGCTACTCTCGAAGGCCAGGTCCGGTAACCGGGGAAGCCGCTCCCAGGCTCGATCACACCTCGAGCGGTGCAGGCTCCCGAGCTCCAAACCGAGACAACGGAAAACGACGGGCCGTGCGGCCCGTCATTCTCCGTTCCCTTATCCGTCAAAGGCGGACGATCCGGGCGTGATAAACCAGCGTGAGGGCGGCCGTGAGCACCATGTAGGGCCAGAACCAACGTGGGAACGGCTGGGCTGACGCGGCTGTCGCCGGTTGATCGAACGATGATCCAGCCACCAGCAACAACGAAATGGGCACGACCGGCCAGGTCCAGTACCAGGCATGGGAGTTGACCGGGACGAACGCCAGGACGCTGAGGATGATGCTCCACGACAGGAGGATCGCCCGCCGCCATGCAGCCGGGGATCGGTTGGCATTCATCGCGGTGGTCGAGCGCGCGGCCCGTGTCACGATCCACAGGCTGTAGCCGACACCGGCGAACGTCGCGATCTGCATCGCGACCCGGATCACATCCTCGACACTCTTCCGCGCGTCGGTTGAGATGAGGGCTCCGATTCCGATCAGTTGGTAGTGCCATGCCGGGTGGGTGAAAATGCGTCCCGGCTCGGTCATCATCTCGCGGACCGTCTCGCTTCCGCCCCAGTACGGCAGAAATGAGGCGGAGATTACCGCCGCGACAGCGACACCATCGAGCGCCCACGCGCGGAGCAGCGCGGGCATGGCCGGCCGGCCGAAAAGTCGCAGCAGCCCGAGCACGCCGAGGAGGGGCAGCGTCACGTACTTGATCCTCGCCGACGCGGCCACCAGCACGAGCGCGCCGCGTATCCCCGAACGGCCGCCTAGGAGCACGAGCGCGAGACCGAGCGTGCAGAGCAACAGCATCACCGGGTCGTTGTGTGCCTGTCCGCTGGACTCGAGGATCATGTTCGGTTGCCACGCGACGAGCACGAAGGCAGCAATGGCGCGCGACCGACTGCCTGTCAGCCGGTGGGCGAGGTGGAACACAACCCCGGCCAGGAGCAGCGCGCTTATTCCGAGCAGGACTTTGTAGACGATCGTTGCGATCACGGGATCCGGGCCGGTTGCCCGCATCAGCAGGGCGTTGATCTGCGTCCACAACGGGCCGTAGACGGTTGCCATGTCTACCCAGTGGTTGTAGGGCAGGAGCGGGTGGGTGGGAAACTCTGCAAGGCGGTGAAGGTAGGGGTTGATCCCCCGATTCGCGAGATCGCCGGACATCTCGTAATAGAAGACATCGGCGTTGGACGGCACCATGGCGATCATCACGACGTGGCTGATCACCGGTCCCGCCAGCCAGTGCCAGAACGGAGCCTGTGTGCCATTCCAGGCGCTGCGCGCCGCGCAGGCGTGGACGACGAACATCGCCAACAGTCCCATGCCGAACAGCAATGCCGCGGCGAACGGATGAAAGGCGCTCCACCCCGCAAAGCCCGGCACCCCGACGAGCCTGCCGATCATGTTCTGCCACAGCTCGACCCGGTCCAGCGCTCCGACCGATTGAACGATGTTGGTCATTCCGGAGTTGCCCTTGCGGACGGGGATGAGCAGCAGCGGGACCACCGTCAGCAAGGCCGCCGCCGCTTGCAAGGCTCCAAGTCTCAAGGGATGGGAGAGCCAAACCGCGTCCAGCCGATCGGAGGACGTCGGACGTGGGGAGGCAACATCATCGCGTGCCATCGGGCTGGAGGCGGGAGGCGTCGCGGACGCGGCAACGGTAGGCACGTCAGCAGTGTATGGGGAGGGTCACGCTGCTGCCAAGAACCAGAACTGCGTCCATTGCGAACGCAGCGGGATCTTTCGCACTGATGGAAGATCGGGCTCCCTCGCCCCCCTGTCCAGCTCACTGCTGACTGCATGGCGGGTCACACGGGCCCGCACTCACCATCGACTGCGATAAGATGACGCTCTGCTCACCAGGGCCATCGGGCATGGAAGCGCCGCATCGCCTACGTGGACCCTGGGGCGAACCACCCGGGCGGCGTTCCCGGAATCCCATCTCGCTGGAGGAATGTATGGCTGAGGAGATCATCGCGCGCGGCGCAGTTGCCAGGGAGGTCGGAAAGCCGAGCCGCATCGAGAATATCGTCGTGCCGGCGCCAGGGTCAGGGGAGGCCCGCATCCGGATTCTGGCGAGCGGCGTCTGTCACACCGATCTGTCGGTGAGGAACGGTGTGTTCGGGACGGATGGTTTTCCCTTCCTGCTCGGGCACGAGGGTGCGGGCATCGTCGAGAGCGTCGGCGAGGGAGTGGCGAACGTTAAGGCGGGAGATCACGTGATCCTCGCCTGGCGAGCTCCGTGTGGCGCGTGCCGATTCTGCCTCGTTGGCAAGCCGCACCTTTGCGCCGCGAGCCTCAACGCGACAACGAAGATGCGCGCCGAGGCGGATGGTGCCGAGCTCAATGCGGTGCTTGGGATCGGCACGTTCTGCACGCATACCCTCGTCCACGCCAAACAGTGCGTTCCCGTCGATCCAACGCTGCCGAAGAGCCAGATGAGCCTGATCGGGTGCGGGGTGATGACCGGCGTGGGTGCCGCACTCTACACCGCGAAGGTCGAGCCCGGGTCGTCGGTGGCGGTGTTCGGTTGCGGCGGTGTCGGTGATTCGGTGATCATGGGCTCCCGGATCGCCGGCGCAACGACGATTATTGGGGTCGACCTCGACGACCAGAAGCTGGAGTGGGCGAAAGGGTTCGGGGCGACCCATCTGGTCAACCCCAAGCAGGGTGATCCCGTCCAGCAGATCAAGGACATCACGGGCGGATACGGCGTGAACTTTTCGTTCGAAGCGGTCGGCCGTGGCGACACCACCCTGCAGGCGATCACCAGCCGGGACCTTGCGGGCACCTGCGTCATCATCGGCGTCGGAGGGCCGTCGTCGAAGATCGAGAACTTCCCGCTGGGGACGTTCTTCGACCTCGGCGGATCGCTTCGCGTCTCCTGGTACGGCGACTGCCTGCCGACGCGGGACTTTCCGATGCTGGCCGATTGGTACGCGCAGGGACGGCTCGATCTCTATGCCGTGGTCTCTCGGACGATCTCGCTGGACGAGGCGGAGGAGGGATTCCACGCCATGGAACGGGGTGAGACGCTTCGCTCCGTCATCACGTTCGCGTAGGCTCGCGGTCAGGGTTTCCGGGACAGGCGCTTGAGCTCGAACAGGGCGGTGATCGCGTCCAGCGGCGACATCGCCTCCACGTCGAGCTCGTCCAACCGCACCATCGCCGGGTTCGGCTGCTCGAAGAACGTCAACTGGAGGCTGGCCGCGGTATCGGGCGAGGCGGTGCGCATCGTTGCCCGCCGATGCTCGCCTTCGCGCGTTCCCGCCTGGCTCGATTCCAGTTCCCGCAGGATCTGCTCGGCGCGCCGCGTGATACCGTCCGGGATGCCCGCCAACCGTGCGACATGGATGCCGTAGGAGCGGTCGGCGCCGCCGGGCACGACCTGGCGCAGGAAGATCACGCGGTCACCTTCCTCCAGCACATCCATCCGGTACGTCCTGACCCGGGGCAGGATCTCGGCCAGCTCGGTCAGCTCGTGATAGTGGGTGGCGAACAGCGTCTTGCAGCCGAGGCTCTCGGAGTTGTGGATGTATTCGACGATGGCCCGGGCGATCGCCAGGCCGTCGTAGGTGCTCGTGCCGCGCCCGATCTCGTCGAGCACGATCAGGCTCCTGAAGGTGGCGTGGTTGAGGATGTTGGCCGTCTCGAGCATCTCGACCATGAAGGTGCTATGACCGGTGGCGATGTCGTCCTGCGCGCCGATCCGCGTGAAGATGCGATCGACGATCCCGATCGACGCCCGCGATGCCGGGACGAACGATCCGATCTGCGCCATGAGGGTCGTGAGGGCAACCTGGCGGAGCCAACTGCTCTTGCCCGCCATGTTGGGCCCGGTCAGGATCACTACCTGGTCGCTTTCGGTGGACAAGTGAGCGTCGTTCGGCACGTATTCCCCGGCC
>CADCWJ010000265.1 GCA_902806365.1 uncultured Thermomicrobiales bacterium | reverse complement strand
CTGCCACTGCGGTTTTCAGGAGAAGCGCCTGCGAGTCGCACGATGCTCGCATGTCTCGCCGCTAGCGTCGCCACGGGCAGTGGCGGGCAGGAGCGCAACGCGAGGGCACACGCCGTCGCGGTTCCTGTTCGACCGCCTCGTCGGGTTCGGGCATCGCGATCTCGCCGGTCCGGGTTTCGATGTAGCCATCGAGCGAGGTTCCCATGCCGTAGATCACCTTCCGCACCCCGATTCCCTTCCCGGTCGATCCGATCCCGCAATCGTTATGGAGCGATCGTACCCGCGAGCCGCCGGTGGACGATTCTTGCAGCTCGCGGCCGTGCGGTCGGTCCGGTGCGAATGGAGAGGCTCGCGAACGACGAGGGGGAGCCGATGCCGACCGCGAGAGGCCAACGATGTCGCCTCCCCGCGGGGCGCTCTAGTGGCCGGAGAGGGCGGGAGCGCGCTCGCGTGAGCCGGCGGTGGAGGCGGTGTCCGTGTCCGTGTCCCCGCCGGGCTCGGTGAGTGTTTCGACCGGCGCGGCCCCCCGGAGCGGGATCTCCTTGAGGAAGAAGGCCACGACCAGGGCGACGACAACCCCCGGTACGGCGAACAAGAAAGCGTAGGTGATCGCGTCGGTGTAGGCGGTCAGGATCGTGGTCTTGACCGGTTCCGGCAACGCCGTGATCGCCTGCACGTTGCTGAGGCTGTCCTCGATCGCGGCGGCATTCGCGCCCAGATCGAGGTCCGCGACGTTGCTGGCGAGGCGGTTGTTGAGCACCGCGCCCAGCGCCGCCGCGCCGATCGCGCCGCCCAGCGAGCGGGTGAACTGGACGGAGCTGGTCGCCACCCCCATGTCCCGGAACTCGACCGAGTTCTGGACCGCGACGGTGATCGTCTGCAGCGTCAGGCCGAGCCCGCCGCCGAACAGGAAGGCGAAGATCGCGATCCTCCAGTACGGCGTATCGACCTCGATCGTGCTCAGCAGCAGGAGCGCGGTCACGATCAGCGTTGCCCCGGCGATCGGGAAGATCTTGTAGCGCCCGGTCTTCGTGATCAGGATGCCGGAGGTGATCGAGAAGCTCAGCAGCCCGCCGATCGTCGGCAGCATCGCCAGGCCCGAGCGGGTCGGGCTCAGCTCCATCGCGGTCTGGAAGTAGAGCGGCAGGTAGAGGATGCCGCCGAACATCGCGAACCCGGCCAGGAATCCGAATGAGTTGCCGATGCTGAAGATCCGGTTCCGGAAGAGGTTGAG
>CADCWJ010000264.1 GCA_902806365.1 uncultured Thermomicrobiales bacterium | reverse complement strand
CGTCACATCCTCCCCAACGTGCTGAGCCCGATCATCGTCGCCGCGACGCTGGAGATCGGCAGCGCGATCATCACCGAATCGGCGCTCTCGTTCCTGGGGCTCGGATTCCCGTCGGATGTCCCAACCTGGGGCCAGATGCTGTCGCAGGCCAAGGATTACCTGCCGATCTACCCGCACGAGGCGCTGATCCCCGGTACCCTGATCTTCCTGACCGTGCTCTCGATCAACTACATCGGCGATGGTCTTCGCGACGCCCTCGACCCCCGCAAATCCCAATAGGGGTAGCCCGGACCCTACCAATGTCCGCGAACGCAAAGACGGGCCGGCGGACGATCCGCCGGCCCGTTCCTCGATGTGTCTGCGATGCCTACAGTGAAAGAATGCCCATCCGGGTCGCGGTCGTCACCGCCTCGGTCCTGCTCCCCGCATCCAGCTTCGTCAACACCGAGGAGACATGGAACTTCACGGTGTGGTCGCTGATTCCGAGTGACCGCGCGATCGACTTGTTCGGCAACCCCGTTGCGACCAGGCCCAGCACTTCCCGTTCGCGCGGACTCAGCGACGACTCGATGAGCGCCCGCTCCCGTCCGGCACTCGATGCCCCGCTGCCACTGCGCTGCTCGAGGTTGAGATGCGGATCGATCACCCGCATCCCCATTGCGACTGCCCGGATCGCGCTCACCATGGTCTCTGCGTCCGCGTCGAGCGCGATCACGCCGCCCGGCTCGTCGCTTCGCAACGCCTCGGGCACGATCCCATCGGTTCCCAGCCAGAGCACGGGAATCTGATCCTCCCGGCTCAGGGTGACGAGAGTGCGCAGTGTCTCCGGATCGAGATCGCCCGGCTCGACCAGGATCACGTCCACATTTTCGAGCTGACCGAGCTGCGCGACACCCGGCATCTCCGACGCCGCGCTCAGTACCTGCGGCGAGATCGCCGAGACCGTCAGCCGCTGGTCGCTTTGGATCAGGGTCGCGAGCCCGGCCCGGAGCGAGGGATAGGCCGCAACCACACCGACGACCCGGCGGTCACGCCCCGCGGAAATCAGGCGCGGCATCGACGAAGGGCGCCGCTCGTGCTCACTACCGAACTCCGAGATCATCCGCGGTTCGGCCGCCGGGGTTAGGGATGACATGGTTCGCGCTCCGTCCTGGGGTGCCTTCCAGACTGTGGAAAGCCTCATGATCGCTTTTGATCCGGGTGCTCGACGGGCTCAACGGTGAACGTCTGGGCCACGCCGCCGCGCAATCCGGCGACATCGAGGGAGGTGCCGATCAGGTCGCCACCGAGGAGATGCTTGAGGTCCAGCGGATCGGTCAGTGGCTGCCCCGCCAGTGTTACCAGAATATCACCGACCAGCAAACCCGCACGGGCCGCCGGGCTCTCGGCGGCAATGCCGGCGACGAGCAAGCCTGTATCCTGACCGTCGAGCCCTTCCCGCGATTGGGCCGGCAGCTCGACGGGCTGGACCGTCACGCCGATCCAGGCGCTGCGGACATAGCCGTAGGCGACGATGTCGTCCGCGACGCGCTGGATCTGATCCACCGGAATCGTGACTCCACCCCAACGGCCGAGTCCGGACGTATTGATCCCCATCACCGACCCGGCGGCGTCGATCAGCGGCCCGCCGGAAAAGCCCGGCAACATCGTCACATCGGCATGGATCACGAACGCGCTGCGGGAACGCCGAAAGCGATACATCCCGACCGCGTTGACCGTTCCGAACGTCGCTTGCGGCGAGACAGCCCATGGGCGCCCGATCGCCATCACCATCGATCCGACGCGAGCCTCGCCCTCGCGCCGGGTGATCGGCGGGAGGCTGGCGGTGTCCGCGCGGAGCACGGCGATGTCCCGGGAGAGATCGCGACCCACGAGGGTGGCGGGCACCCGTGATTCATCCGCCATCCGGATCGCCAACTGCTCCTCGCGCTCGATCACGTGGCTGGCGGTCACGATGACCGAGTTGGTTCCGTCCACGCTCCAGACGGTGCCGGTCGCCGGTAGACGACGCCGGCCATGAACCGCGACAACGCCTGGCGCCGCCCGCTCCACCGCATCGGCGAAGACCTCTCCAAGCTGAAGATTCTGGTGCTGTGTCTGGTCGCTGTGGTCGGCGCTCATCGATTGGTTCTCCCGGTTCCGGCACATTGCCGTTAAGATGAATGAAAAGCGGATCAGGCCACCGGAGAGCCGCTCGCCCTGGTCATGACGGGCCTCTCGATGGATTGCGTCAACCTTAAGGACCTGGTGGGCGGACCGCACCGGGCGATGGAGCAGTGCGATGCCTGCCCGTCCGGGTAGGAAGCACGGCGCGACGGCGTGCAGCACTCTCTGAGCCCTCGCCGATTCCGCCATGCCACGCACAATCGTGACGTATCCCACACAGATCCGTGACACCGGAACCGGTATGCTGCCCGGTGAAAGGGTGCGTTCCGCATCCCCAACCGCTGTAGACTCTCGCCCAGCGGGTCCAACCGAAAACGATCGCCGCAGCGCGGCAAACGAGGACGATGACGTGGACAAGGTGCAAACGTGACATGGTGACCCAGGCCGTTGCCGCTCCCATTGATGTACACGCCGCTCCGCCGGTGATCGAGGTCCGAGGGCTCGACAAGAAGTTCAAGAACTTCGTCGCTCTGGAGAACATCACGCTCTCGATTCCGCGTGCGTCGGTCGGCCTCCTTGGCGCCAACGGCGCGGGAAAGACCACGCTGATCCGGACATTGCTGGGGCTTTCCAAACCGAATCGCGGCTCCGCCAGCGTTGTCGGCTTCGATACCCAGACCCAAGGGACCAAGGTCCGCGAGCATGTCGGCTACATGCCCGAGGCGGATGCCCTGCCGATGGCCACGACCGCCGCCGATTTCGTTGGCCACATGGCCGAGATGAGCGGGTTGCCTCCGCGCGCCGCGCGTCAGCGGGCGGCCGATGTCCTCTTCCAGGTTGGTCTCGCCGAAGAGCGGTATCGCCTGATCAAGGGGTTTTCGACCGGCATGCGGCAACGCGCGAAGCTCGCCCAGGCAATCGTTCACGACCCCGACCTGGTCTTTCTCGACGAGCCCACGGCCGGGATGGACCCGCAGGGCCGGGAGGAGATGCTCGAGCTTGTCGAACGCATCTACAAGAACCTCGGCATCGCGGTGGTCTTTTCCTCCCACATCCTCGAGGACATCGAGCGCGTCTGCGATTACGTGGTGATTCTCGATGGCGGCCGGCTCGTTACCTCGCAGGCGCTCGGCGATCTCGGGAATGTTGGCGGGGAGGTCATCATCCGGATCGATGGCGATTACGATTCCTTCGCCGCGGAGTTGCAACGCAACGGCGTTCGGGTTCGCCAGGGCGATCTCAACATGGGCCGGGACGAGATCATCGTGGAAGGCACCGACGACCGGATTTACGACAAGATCCGTGACCTGGCCGTTCAACAGCAGGCCTCCCTGCGCTCGATGAGATCGCGGTCGCGATCGCTGGAAGACATCTACCTCGGCAATGTCGAGGCGGCGCGGGAGGCCAACCATGTCGATCGATAGGAGCGGGGGAGTGCAGTCGCAGGTAACCGGCACGCTCGCGCCTGCCAACCCGGCCCGGTATGGCGAGGTCTTCGACCGCGGGTACTCCCATTACGACGGTGAGCGACTGGGCCGCCGCCAGGCGTTTCGCTCGTTGATCGGGTACTCGATCAAGCGGGCGCTCGGGTTGCGGAAGAGCTGGACCGCCAAGGTGCTGCCGTTCCTGCTCTACACGGCGGCCGTCGTTCCCCTGATCGTCATGATCGGGATCAGCGCGATCATCCCGGATTCGGGATTTGCGTCCTATTCCGGATACATGACCTCGATCTTCACGGTCGTCGGCATCTTCGTCGCGACCGCGGCCCCCGAAATGGTCTGCGTCGATCGCCGCGAGCGGACCTTGCCGCTCTATTTCTCCCGCGCGATCTCCCGCTTCGATTACGTGCTGGCCAAGGTGCTGGCGATGACGGCCCTGACGATGACGTTGTCGGTCGTTCCGGCCGTGATCCTCTGGCTGGGCCGACAGCTCGTCGCCGACTCGCCGTGGCGGGCGATGCGCGACAATGTGGGCGACCTCTGGCGGGTGATCCTGCTCGGCTCCCTGATCGCGCTCACGCTCGGTACGCTGGGCCTCGTGATCTCGTCGGTCACGGATCGAAAGGGAGTTGCGGTCACGATCATCATCATCAGCTTCATCGTGCTCACCTCGGTCGCCCAGATCGGGATGGAGCTGTTGAGCGACTTCGACTGGAGCCGGTACCTCATTCTGGTGAGCGGGATCGACACCCTCCAGGGCGTCTCGGCGCACCTCTTCAATGATGTATCCAACTTCAACGTCGAGCGTGCCGACCTCTCGCTCGCGTTCTACATTACGTATTGCCTGGCGATTGTCGCGCTCGGCATTCTTTTCCTGCGGTGGCGTTACGCCCCGCGCGACGACGCATAGGTGGCGAGTGCGATGAGCCAGAACCAGAGCCAGAGCCAGCTTCCGAGCCAGAATGGAATCGATCCGGATGCGCACACGGTGGCGAGCCCCCCGCATCTGCCGGGGATGGTCGGGTCGGCACGCCCCACGATCGAGCTGGAAAGCGTATCGAAGTGGTATGGCGACATCGTTGCCGTGTCGGAGGTGAGCTTCGGCGTCGGCCCTGGCGTGACCGGCCTCCTCGGTCCCAACGGAGCGGGCAAATCGACCACGCTGAAGATGATGGCCGGGCTCCAGGCACCCTCGTCCGGCAAGGTCACGATCGAGGGTCAGCCGGCCCGTGGCCGCCCTGCCGCCTATCGCAACCTCGGGCTTGTGTCGGAGCAGGAGGTGGTCTACCCCTTTCTCTCCGGACGGGAGTTCGTTCGCCTCAATGCCCAGCTCCAGAAGGTCAAACCGCTCGACGCGGCGGTTGAGCGCGCGATCGACATCGTCGACATGCGAAGCGCGGCAGACCGCAAGGTCGGGGGGTACTCGAAAGGCATGCGCCAGCGGATCAAGGTCGCCGGTGCGCTCGTCCATGATCCCCAGGTCATCCTGATGGATGAGCCGCTGAACGGGACCGATCCGGTTCAGCGGGCGCAGTTGATCAAGCTGATCCGCGAGCTTGGGGCGGTGGGCAAGACCGTTGTGGTCTCCTCGCACGTGCTCGTCGAGGTCGAGCGCTTCGCCGAGAACATCATCGTCATCATCAACGGCAAGCTGGCCGCCGCCGGGGATTTCCGGGCGATCCGCGACAAGATCGATGCTCACGATCACGAGGTCCGGATCAAGGCGTCGAATCCCCGCCGCCTCGCTTCGGTCCTGATCGGGCAGCCTGCCGTGCAATCGGTCCGGATCGACGCCCAGGACCGGATCATCGCCGCGACCAACGATGTGCGGACGTTCTACCGCATCGTTCCGCTCGCGGCCCAGCGCGAGCAGATCCGGCTCTTCGAGATCCAGCCGACCGACGAGTCGCTGACCTCGGTGTTTTCCTATCTGGTGGAGAAATAACGGTGAGCATGCTGACCATCACATCGCTGACGATCAGGCAGTTCGCCCGCTCCAAGTCGATCTTCGTCCTGATCGGAATCTGCCTGCTTTCGGCACTGTTTGCCCTGATCCCCCAGCTCGTCCCGGATGAACCGTCGCTCCGCGACCTCCGCATGGTCTTTGGCGAATCAATCTATCTCGATTTTTTCGCGGCGACCCTGCTGCCGCTGGCG
>CADCWJ010000263.1 GCA_902806365.1 uncultured Thermomicrobiales bacterium | reverse complement strand
GCTCGAACGGTTCGCCGAATATCCAAGGCTTGGCTTTGCGGACGCGGTGATTGCCACTCGCGCCGAGATGCAGGGCCTTTCCCTCGCTACGTTCGACGAATACCTTGGGGGCATGCCGTTCGTGACCCGCTGGGTGCCCGGAGTCGCTCCCGAACCGGCAGGATAGTCATGTTCCCCACCAAACGGCCCCCTTGCGTGGTCGGGCGATGCGCATGGTCCCGGACCCCTCGTTCATGTCAGCGAGCCCAAACCGAAACGCCATGACCTGATCGTTCCGCTCCAGGCGCCCGCCTGCATCCCTTGCGTGGTAACGCGCCCGGATGTAGGGTGCATCCCAAACCGGCCTGAGGCCATCGCCGCACCGTTGCCAACCGTCCCGCACCGGCCCACCGAAAGGATCGCACGCGCCACCATGGTGACGACCTCCCCTACGCCGCGCCCGACCACACCCGAAGAACTCCGGGACCGTCCAGTCCGGTTCGCTTCAATCGGGACCGGCGGGATGGGCAGCGTCCACGCCCGCGGGCTCGCCGCCAACCCCGACGCCGAGCTGCGCTGGGCGGTCGATCTCGATCTGCCACGCGCCGAGGCGCTGACCGGGGAGATCGGCGGGCGGGCGACCGCCTCGATGGAGGAAGCGCTTGCCGATCCTGACGTCGATGCGGTCCTGATCGCGCTCCCGACCAGCCTCCACCGGATGGCGACCGAAGCCGCCGCGCGGGCCGGCAAGCACGTCTTCTGCGAGAAGCCGATCGCGCGCACCGCCGGGGATGGCGAGGCGATGGTCCGCGCCTGCGCCGGCGCCGGGGTGACCCTGATGATCGGCCACGTCGTGCGCTTTTTCCCGGAGTACATGCGGATCAAGGAGATCATCGACGCCGGGACGCTGGGCCGGATCGCCACCGTCCGCGGCTCCCGGCTCTGCTCGCCGGTGCAGGAGCGGAGCCCCTGGTTCGCCGACGTCGAGAAGAACGGCGGGGTCGTGCTCGACCTGATGATCCATGAGCTCGACACCTTCTGCTGGTTGTTCGGCGATGTCGAGCGGCTCTTCGCGCACGGCCTCTCCTTCGATCCGATCCACACCAAACGCGACTACGCGGTCGCCTCCCTGCGGTTCCGGAACGGTGTGATCGCGCACCTCGAGAGTTCCTGGGCGCATACGACGTTCCGGACATCGGTGGAAATCGCCGGTCAGTACGGCCTGCTCCGCCAATCCAGCGATGATGCAACCACGCTGACCCTTGAGCGGACCGTGGCCCTGGACGACGCCCTGACCCGGCCGGCGCGCGTTTTGGCGCGGCCGCACAGCGTCTCCTCCCATGAGCGCGAGGTCGTCCACTTCGTGCAGTGCCTGAAAACCGGCGCGCCGGTGGGGGTCAGCGGTGAAGATGGGGTCCGCGCGATCCGTCTCGGGAACGCGGTGCTCGATTCGATGCGGACGCGCCGCCCGGTCTTCTTCAATGAGGATGGATCGGTGCGGGAGCCATGACTGACATCAGGCCAAACTTCCCCGTATCCGTCATTCAGAGCGCGGCGATGGGCCGCATCCGCTCCATTCCGTCGGAATGGCTTGTTGTGAATCCCCGCGCGAAGCGCATGTCGGCGAAGCCGACGGGAGGACTCATGAGCTGGGTTCCTGAGCTCGGCATCGTCGATTGCGGACTGCGGGAGGCCACTGGGGCCTCCCCTACGGATGGGGTGGAGTGATGGGCGCGGCGCGCGATCGGGAACCGTTGGAGAGCGACCACATGATCGAGAAGGTCCGGTTCGCGATGATCAGCTTCGCCCATGTCCATGCCGAGGGCTACGCCGCCTGCCTCCAGGCGATCCCCGGCGCGGAACTCGTCGTGATCACCGACGACTACCATGAGCGTGGCCGGGACGCGGCTGAGCGCCATGGCGCGTCGTTCGATTCCGGCCTGGCGGCCGTGCTCGCCCGCGACGACATCGACGCCGTCATCATCTGCTCCGAGAACGTGCATCACAAGGCGCACACGATCGCCGCCGCCGAGGCCGGCAAGCACGTGCTGTGCGAGAAACCGCTGGCCACCACCGTCGCCGACGCCCAGGCGATGATCGACGCCTGCGCGGCTCACGGCGTCAAGCTCCAGACAGCCTTTCCCGTCCGCTTCAACGCCGCCACCGTCGCCCTCCGCGAGGCCGTCCGGGCCGGCCAGATCGGGCAGCCCCTCGCCGTCAACGCCCGCAATCCAGGCACCTGCCCCCAGAGCTGGTTCGTCCAGCCGGACCTTTCCGGCGGCGGCGCGGTGATCGACCACACGGTCCATGTCGTCGATGTCCTGCGCTGGATCTTCGATGCCGAGGTGACCGAGGTCTTCGCCGAGATCGATACCCGTATCCACGATATCGACACCGACGATACCGGCCTGCTGATGCTGCGGCTCAGCAACGGGATCCCGGTCAGCCTCGATACGAGCTGGTCGCGTCCGGCGAACTGGCCGACCTGGGGCGGGGTAATGATCGACATCATCGGCGAGGCGGGCGTGCTCTCGCTCGACGCCTACCGCGATGTGGTCGAGGTCGCCGAGATCCGGGGACCGAGCCTGGCCTGGAGACCGAGCGAGATCAGCGGCGATCCCGAAATGGTCCGTGCCTTCGTCGAGGCGGTCCGCGACGACTCGCCGCCGCCCGTCACCGGGCTCGACGGCCTGCGCGCCGTCGAGGTCGCGCTCGGTGCCTACGAATCGGCCCGGCGCGGGGAGCCGGTGGCGCTGCCGATGGGCTGACGGATCGTCACTGCGATTGGGCGTTCCCGATTGCGGCGGGTTTGGACTGTCGAGTATGCTGCCCCTGCATTGTGGAACAGGTTTCAGAACACCGGCTGGTGCATCATGTCGAATGATGCGGCGGCCAGCGCGCATACCCTTGGTGGAGCGGTTACAGGCGTCAGCGGACGCGGAAGCGAGCATGAGCGAATGGCAGAGATCGCCTCAGACGCACTACGGACTCCCGCGGTCGAGGAACGGGCCAGCGCCAGGGGCGGCTCGTCGATCTTCTCGAACTATCTCTTTCGCCGCCTGCTCCGGGCGTTCCTCACCATCTACCTGGTCTCGACGTTTATCTTCTTTCTCGTCCGGTTGTTGCCCGGCAACCCGGTCGAGGTGTATATCAACCAGCAGATGACCCAATACGGCTATTCGTACGATGAGGCAAGCAACCAGGCGCGCTCGCTCTACTCGATCGATGTCGACCAGCCGGTCCTGCTGCAATATCTGGATTACCTGAGGAACCTCGCCCAGGGTGACCTCGGGATGTCGCTCAGCTCGCCGGGCACCTCCGTCGCCGAGATCATCCAGTCCCGCATCTGGTGGACGATCTTCAGCGTCGGCACCGCCCTCCTGATCTCGTTCGTGATCGGCTGCCTGCTCGGGATGCTGATGGCCTACAGGCGCAACTCCCCAATCGATGGCGCGCTCTCGGCGTTCAGCTCGGTCACGCATTCGGTTCCGAACTACCTGCTGGCGATCATGATCATCCTCTTCTTCGGGGTGCGGCTCGGGTGGGTGCCGTTCACCGACATGCGCGGCGCGATCTCCAGCGGCCAGGATGTGGAGTTCAGCCTTGCCTTCTTCAGGGATATCTTCTATCACGCCTTCCTGCCGATCAGCGTCTATGTCCTGACCACGATCGGTGGCTGGATGTTGCTGATGAAGAGCAGCACGATCTCGGCACTGGAAGAGGATTACGTGACGGCGGCCCGCGCCCGCGGCGTCCCCGAATGGCGGGTGCTCTTCTTCTACGTTGGCCGCAACGCGATCCTGCCGCTCTTCACGCAGCTCACGATCGCGATCGGCTTCGTCGTCGGCGGATCGCTCCTGGTCGAGCCGATCTTCACCTACGAAGGCATCGGTCAACGCCTCTTCGTCGCGATCCAGAAGCGGGACTACCCGCTGCTCCAGGGCATCCTGCTGATCGTCACGATCTCGGTCGTGCTCGCCAATCTCGCCGCCGATCTGCTCTACAGCCGGCTCGATCCGCGCATCCGCTCCGGGAGAAGCTGACCATGGTCCAGACCGCTCTCGATCCCAGCGCGCTGCCCGCCGCCGACCCCGGCGTTGCCACCGAGGTCAGGCGTCGCGGCCTGATCCGGACCTTCGTCGAGCACAACAAATCCGGCACGCTCGGCTTCATCATGTTCTTCGCGATCCTGCTCCTGGCGTTCATCGGGCCGTTCTTCATGCCCGGTGACAACAAGGGTGACTACCTGAACGTCTACGCGCCGCCGTCGTCGGATCATATCCTCGGCACCGACTACCAGGGGAAGGACATCTGGTTCCAGATCGTCCACGGCGGGCGCAGCCTCCTCCTCGTCGCCGCGGGTGCGGCAATCCTCTCGACGGCGATCTCGGTCGTGATCGGATCGCTTGCGGCGCTGCTCGGGGGTCGGTTCGATTCCTTCGTGCTGACGATTACGGATGTCGTGCTCACGGTCCCCGGCATCATCCTGCTGGGGGTGCTGGCGGTGTTCGTCAAGCTCAACAGTCCCATCCTGCTCGTCCTGATCCTGGGGCTGACCGGGTGGCCGACGCTGCTGCTGGCGGTCCGCTCCCAGGTGCTCTCGCTGAAGGAGCGGGAGTACATCGAGGCGGCGCGAATGCTCGACCTCGGGCTGCCCCGAATCATGTTCCGGGAGGTGCTCCCGAACATGATGAGCTACATCGTGATCAATTTCGTGCTTGGGATGACCGGCGCAATCTACGGGCAGGTCATCCTCTACTTCCTCGGTTTGGTCTCGCTCGCCGGCAACAATTGGGGGTTGATGATCCAGCAGGCCTACGTGCAGGGCGCGCATTTCTTTCAGGACAGCTTTCTCTACATCTTCGCTCCGATCTTCGTGATCACCATTCTCCAGCTTTCGCTGGTCCTGATCTCCCGCTCGCTCGAAGACGTCTTCAACCCGCGCCTCCGCGAGAGCTGAGCGCCGGAAGGTGGTTCTCTACGAGTGTCTCCTACGGAATGGGGAACGGGACGCATTCGTAGGGGAGGCCCCAGTGGCCTCCCGCATGCCGACGCAGCCGACCCAGGTGCCGGCATGGTTCGCGTGACGTCCGCTGCGCGGTGCAGTTGCTCGGATCGGCTCAACAGGCAATGGCGAAGCCATTGAGCGGATACGGCCCATCAACAGGCAGTTCCGCAGGAACTGAGCGGATGCGGCCCATTCGTTGGTTAGCATGACGGACCAGGAGAGCGGACGATGAACACCGATGCCGCGTACGCGGTTCATCCTTATGCCGGCCTGACGATTACGAACCTGACGGGACGGAGCGGAGCATGACAGAAGGCCACAGTCACACCCAGAGCCGAAACGGTCATTCGGAGGAGCGGATCGCCCGCGACGCGATGCGTGGCACGGCCGAATCGAGCGCACCGACGATCCTCTCGGTCGAGGACCTCTGGGTCGAATACAAGACGCAATCCGGCTGGATGGCGGCCGTCCGCGGCGTCTCGCTCGACATCCGGCGCGGCGAGGCGGTCGCCCTGATCGGCGAGAGCGGTTC
>CADCWJ010000262.1 GCA_902806365.1 uncultured Thermomicrobiales bacterium | reverse complement strand
GAAGTAGGTGTTCCACAGCTCGTAGTCGGAGACATTCACCTCGTCATAGTCGCGGCCCCCGAGCGCGGCGCCATAGCCGGCGAAGTGCTTCGGCCCGGCGATCACGCGCTCCGGCGTGCCGATCCCCTCGCCCTGGAAACCGCGCACCTGTGCCGCCGCGATCGCGGCGCCGAGGTAGGGATCCTCACCGGCGCCCTCGACGATCCGCCCCCAGCGCGGGTCGCGGGCGATATCGACCATCGGCGCAAACGTCCAATGGATGCCGACGGCCCGCGCCTCCCGTGCCGCGACCGCCTGCCCGCGCTCGACCGTCTCCGGATCCCACGAGGCTGCCAGCGCGATCGGCACCGGCAGGATGGTGCGGAAGCCATGGATGACATCGAAGCCGAAGATCACCGGAATGCCGTGCCGGTTGCCCTCCAGCGCGAGCCGCTGCAGCCGGTTGATCTCGGCCGGCTCGCGCGCAAAGAGCAGCGATCCCGCCTCGCCCCGCGCCAGTGCCGCCTCGACCTGCCGCGGTTGGCCGGAGAGGGGCGTGTCGCCCAGCGCGCCCTCCGGCATGTCTCGCATGAAGCCGAAGTAGAAGTACTGAGTCAGCTGGCCCGCCTTCTCCTCGACCGACATCCTGCCCAGCAGTTCTGTTACGCGATCTTCTGCCTCGACCGATGCATCCTTCGTTGCGCCATCCTCAGTCATTGCGATCCTCCTTGGTCAGGACCAGGTGCCAGCGGGGGCGGCTGGCGTTCCCCCGCCGTGCGGTCCCGTGTCCCCGATCTCGTGGGGAGCTCATGCCGTTGCACGAATCGGAAGCGCTCCATAGTCCGGATCGCTACCGACGTGATCTCCCAGCCGGGCACGGAAACCGTAACGATACCCGCTTCCGGCCCGGTGAGGCGGTTGACAGGGAGGGTTCTGCCGTAGGAGGTGGTCTGCGTTTGGTCGCGGAACCACTCCTGCGTTTCCTGCCGTGCGTCCCCAAGCCTTCTGGAGCGTGCCGTCACTGGTGACCTGGACGGTCGCGAGAAGGGCGAGATTGGAATGGGAAGTCCCTTCCGCATCGGTGTAAGGGTGATGCCCGGAGTCGGCGGGCCAGCGTCGCCACACAGCATCGATCAGCCGAGGCGATCGAGGCGGCGCTGGCCCAGGTGCGCGACGAGCAACTGGTGATGGACGAGATCACGATCGAGTGTAGGCTTGTCTCGAGACGCATCGTTTGGAGGACGGGGAGTGCCGCTAGCCCCTGGATTGGCCGGTTGGGTTGCCACCGCTCATGGGCAACTTTCCAACTACCTACCGGTCGGCGCACGCGCGAGACACAAGAACGGCTCCGGACACAATTGCCCGAAGCCGTTCTCACTCGTCGCGGTTTAGCGTGACTGAGTATCTCTACCCTGCCGGCGTCGCATCGCCCATCTCACCGGGTTCGACCAGGGCGACGGTGACAGTCGTCGTGCCGTCGCCGTTGTCAGTCAACGTGGCCACGCCGACGTGCCCCGAGTCGTTGAGTTCGCCCAGGCCAAACGACAGGTTGTCTTCGAACATCACGCCGCCGATGTCGCCACAGGCGATGTATTGATCGATCTCCTCGGCACTTTCGTGGACGTTGATCGCGTGCGCTTCCCCTGTAAGGGTCGCAAGGTCTTCCTCAATCGTCGTAATGCTGAGCTTCACCGGATGGGCACTCGACGCCCCGACCGAGGCTTCAGCTACCGGCGTCCCGCCCGGAGCTGACTCGCTCAGGTCACCCAGCGGGTGCTCGACGTCGCCGAGCTCGGCACAGCTTCCGGTATGGATGTGGGCCGGGTGGAGTTCTGCCGCATCATCCTGTGCCGCCGCGCCACCGAAGGTGGCTGCCAGTGCCATGATCAGCACCGCAAACGCTACCAACGACGCGATAGGCATGATCCGTCGGGTCACTCTGACTGCTCCTTCTGCTACTGCGATCAGCGGCCACGACATGCGGCCCCTGCCAGCCAGTATAGGAGGGTGCCTCCAGAACCGGAAGCCGCGATCCAGCGGCTCGACACCATCATCGCGTTCACCAGGTACGGCATCTTGCAGCGGCGAGGGGAGCAATCGCCCTGAACGAACTGCGCTCAGGAAAATTGAGGCCACCACCTCTCCTTCGCGCATCTGCCGGACTCAATCGTCCTCAGCGTCCCACAGCCGCAAGGTCGATCCGCGGACGTGGCGCGGCAGAGAAGAGCAGTTGGCTCCGCTTCGGTAACCCCTACACCACTCGCGTAGACGGGGTGATGGCTCGTGTCGGCGTGGGATGACCGGGCGGGTG